>JBIIUL010000124.1:0-2719 GCA_044340015.1 Candidatus Planktophila sp. | reverse complement strand
CTTGCGGTTGCTAAGGCATCTGCAGAATCAGCAGATCTCTCACTCTTCCGCTACGTCGGTGGACCAAACGCACACGTTCTTCCAGTTCCAATGATGAACATTCTCAACGGTGGAGCACATGCTGATACCAACGTTGATATCCAAGAATTTATGATCGCTCCAATTGGTGCAGAAACATTCCGCGAATCACTTCGTTGGGGTGCTGAGATCTATCACGCACTCAAAGCTGTTCTTAAGAAGCGCGGGCTTGCTACATCTGTTGGCGATGAAGGTGGCTTCGCTCCAAACCTCGAAAGCAACCGCGCTGCACTTGATTTGATCCTTGAAGCGATTGAAGCGGCAGGATTTAAGCCAGGTAAAGATATTGCACTTGCAATGGATGTTGCGGCAACTGAATTCCACGACAACGGCAAGTACAAGTTTGAAGGTTCACTTCGCTCATCAGATGAAATGATCGCTTACTACGCAGAACTAGTGGCTGCCTACCCAATCGTTTCTATCGAAGATCCACTAAACGAGGAAGATTGGGCTGGCTGGAAGTCAATGACTTCATCACTCGGTTCAAAGATCCAGATTGTTGGCGATGACCTATTCGTAACCAACCCAATTCGCCTTGCTAAAGGAATTGAAACTGATACCGCAAACGCACTTCTAGTTAAGGTAAATCAGATCGGAACGCTGACTGAAACTCTTGATGCAGTTGATCTTGCACACCGCGCGAACTACCGCAGCATGATGTCGCACCGTTCAGGTGAAACCGAAGATGTAACCATCGCAGACTTGGCCGTTGCAACAAACTGCGGACAGATCAAGACAGGTGCACCTTCACGCACAGAGCGCGTTGCCAAGTACAACCAACTTCTTCGCATCGAAGAAGAACTCGCAGATGGCGCTGTTTACGCAGGCCGCGCTGCCTTCCCACGTTTCAAGGGATAGTTAAGGCTTAAAGATGCGACGCGGGCGACGTAGTTACTCTTCACGTCGTCCGTCTCGCCGTCTTTCATCCAACCGCCGCAGATCTCGCGCCAACGCACGTCCGTTAGCGCTTATTGCGATCATCTTTATCTTCACGTTAACTCTTGCGCCACCAATTAAAAACTACTTCACTCAACGCGCCCAGATCAGCGCACTTAAATCTCAAGTTGTTACAGATCGCACCGCACTTGATGCCGCACGCGCTGAGCTGGAACTTTGGAAAGATCCAGATTACATAAAATCTCAAGCGCGCGAACGTCTGCACTTTGTCTTGCCTGGTGAGCGTCAGTACATCGTGACCGGCACTAAAGATGGCCCAACGCTTCCTGATACAACAAAGGTAGTTTCACAATTACCTGAAGGCGCACCTTGGTACACCAAGTTGATCGCATCCGTTACTGAATCTGGTCTTTAACAATGACCGATAAGGCAACACAGAAAGATTTAGATTGCATTGAACTTCAACTAGGCCGGACTCCGCGCGATGTACATGCCATCGCCTACCGCTGTCCTTGTGGCAACCCAGCAGTTGTTGAAACACCTCCACGCCTTAGCCATGGCGAGCCATTTCCAACTTTCTACTACGCAACTTGTCCACGTTTAACAGGTGCAATCTCCACACTTGAATCAACAGGGTTAATGGCAGAAATGAATGAGCGCCTTGCCGTTGATGCAGAGCTAGCTGGCGCATATGCCGCTGCACATGATGATTACCTTGCCGCTCGTGCCGCGCTAAAGCTGGATGTTCCAGAAGTTGAAGGAATTTCTGCCGGCGGAATGCCCAACCGCGTTAAATGCTTACATTCACTTGTTGCACATTCACTTTCTGCAGGTCCTGGCGTTAACCCACTCGGTGATGAAGCTTTAGCAAAGTTACCGGAATGGTGGAAGGACGAACCATGCGAGTAGCAGCCATCGATTGCGGGACCAACTCAATTCGTTTACTAATTGCAGATATTGAAGGCACCAACTTCCGCGAAGTTACACGACTCATGGAAGTTGTCCGCTTAGGACAAGGCGTTGATAAAACAGGTCAATTCCACCCAGATGCAATCGCTCGCACACTCGCAGCAGTTGATATCTACGCAGCAGAGATTGCAAAGCGCGGCGTTGAAAAGATTCGCTTCTGCGCAACAAGTGCCACTCGCGATGCAACCAACCGCGACCTCTTTATTGAAGGCGTCTTCGAACGTTTAGGAATCCGCCCGGAAGTTATCTCGGGCGATGAAGAAGCGCGCCTTTCATTCATGGGTGCAACTAAAGATTTGCCAACAGCGGATGGCCCATTCCTTGTCGTTGACATTGGCGGGGGATCTACCGAATTCGTTTTCGGCACCGAAACAGTTGAAGCAGCAAAGAGCGTCAACATTGGCTGCGTCCGCATGTCAGAGCGCCACTTCACCGGTGATCTTCCAGATCCTGGCCAAGTTGCCGCAGCAACTGAAGATATTGATGAAGCGATCGCCCAGGCTGCAAAGTTAGTTCCAATCAATAAAGCCAAGACTCTTATCGCAGTAGCCGGCACCGCAACAACAGTTGCCGCAGCTGCGTTGGATCTCCCTGAATATGACAGATATGCAATTCATCTTTCACATATTCCCGCTGAAAAAGTTCACCTAGTTTCACAAACGCTTATCAAGATGACCCGCACCCAACGCGAAGCACTTGGCTACATGCACCCAGGCCGCGTCGACGTTATCTCTGCAGGTTCTCTCGTTCTCTCACGAATCATGCGCGCAACGGG
>JBIIUL010000125.1:0-2801 GCA_044340015.1 Candidatus Planktophila sp. | reverse complement strand
ATGCGCACTGCAACTTTGTTTGCAGTGTTGGTTGCAGTCGGTGCATTTGCATGGGGCGCTAATAGCCCAGGTCTTGCACTTGTTGGTTTCCTCGGTGGTTTTGTTCTTGCAATGGTTAACACTTTTTCCAAGAAAGTTCGTGTACCTCTAATCGTTGCTTACGCAGCAGCGCAAGGACTTGCACTCGGAACAATTAGCCGAATTTACAACGAAGCTTATTCAGGCATCGTCGGCCAAGCAGTCATCGGAACACTTTGTGCATTTGGTGGAATCTTGGTTGCATACCGCAGCGGAAAGATCCGCGTAACACCGAAGTTCACACGAATCTTGATCGGTTCTTTGATGGGTTACTTGGTTTTCTCACTCATCACAATCTTCACTGGTCGCCCAGGTGGAGCTACAGGTCTTCTAGTGGCAGTTGCCGCTGTTGCACTTGCATCATTCTTCTTAGTTCTTGATTTCGATCAGATTGAAAAGTCAATCGCTGCAGGCGTGCCACAGCAAGAGTCATGGCGCATGGCATTTGGTTTGATGGTAACAATCGTTTGGTTATACCTAGAAGTGTTGAGACTGCTCTCAATCCTTCGCAATAGTGACTAATTGAAATAGATTAGTTAAGTAATTAACTAGATTGCCCGAGATGCGAACTCCGCGTCTCGGGCAATTTTGTTGCCGCAAAGAGCGCGATAAACATTAGCCCTGCGCTAACTGCAAATGCGGGGCGGAAACCATAATGGTCTGCGATAAAGCCAAGTACTACTGGGGCAATCATTGCGCCGGCATCACCGGACATCTGGAAGAGCGCGATTACTTGCCCGCCCTTACCTTTCATCACATCGCCCACGATTGCAGCTGGAGTTGTTGATAAGAAGGCTGCTCCTACGCCAGAGATAGCCATCGATACTAAGAACATCCATGGCTGATAAGTGAAGAATAAAATTACAACTGAAGAAGCGACCAATGATGAGCCAATTAGCGCGGAGAATTTTCTTCCTCTTTCATCAGAAAGACTTCCAGCCTTTAGAAGGAGAACGCCTTGCACGATTGATGCAATCGTAAATCCGATCCCAAGGAATCCGGCCGTTGATTTTAGATCCTCAACCATGAAGAGCGGCAGGATAGAACGGCTCATTCCGAAGAAGATTGAAGCGCTGCAGAAGGAGATTATTAGCGCGATTAGGTATGGCTTGCTTGAAAGCGCATCGCGCAGTGGAGTCTTTACTTGAGCACTTTTCTCGGTTGGGCGCGCTGCAAGAGTTGAGTTTCGAAGTAAGAAACCACCCGCAGCGCTCGAAATAACTAGTAGAACTGCATAGATAAATAAAGGTGCACGAAGTGAGAAGGCGGTTAAGAATCCACCGATAACTGGGCCAGCCATCATTCCCAACAAGAAACTGCCGTTGTAAAGAGATTGTGCTCGCGCACGTCTGGTGTCATCGACTGCGCGGAGAACAATAGAACCGGCAGCAACTGAGAACATTGATGAACCAAGGCCACCTGCTGCCCGAAAGCCCAATAACTGCTCGTAGTTTTGAGAAAACGCTGCGGCAAATGAAGAAACAGCTACAAAGCCAATTCCTGTTGTGTAAACGATTCTCTCGCCGAACTTATCGACTAACTTTCCTGCAAATAGCCCACTGGCAAACCGAGCAAATGCGAAAGCAGAGATGATCAAACCTACTTGAGCGTTATTGACCCCAAACGACTTTGCAAAGAGTGGAATCGTTGGAGCGATGATTCCAAAGCCAACTGCAACGAAGAAAGATGCAAAGACTAGAACGCCAATCTCGCGCGGGAATTCTGCGAAGGGGTTTGTGTATTTAACTGCTTTCAACTGTGATTATCCAAGAGTCTCGCCGGCGGCTTCTTCGCGCGCTGCTGCATAATCTTTATTTGTGCGAAGTGGGGTTTCACGAAGAAATAGCGCAAGCAAGAAACCTAGCGCCGTAATTGGTACAGCAACTAGAAATACGACGTGGAATGAGTTAACGAAGGATTCCAACGCTGTCGCTTGAATCTCTGGAGGCAGAGTTTGTAGTACTGCAGTGTTGTTCTGTATTCCTTCGAGAGCGGCAGGATCAAAACCTTGGACAGCAGCCGGATTTGAAGAAGCTAAGTTTTTGAAGTTATCTTCTAGGTAAAAAGCTAGGCGGTTAGTAAGAATCGTCCCGAAGATCGCTGTTCCAAATACGCTGCCCAGTGAGCGGAAGAAAGTATTTGAGCTGGTTGCAACTCCCATATCTTTGTAATCAACTGAGTTCTGAAGTGCGATAACGATGGTCTGCATTGAAAGACCAAGGCCTGCGCCAACAAGAATTGAGAAGATTGATAGCTGCCAGAAAGGTGTAGTTACGCTGAGAGTAGACATCAAAAGCAAGCCGATCGTCATCACGATAGTTCCGATGATTGGGAAGCGCTTGTAATGTCCATGTTTTGTGATCGCTTTACCGCTGTAAATAGAGGTAGAAACAATTCCCAGCATGAATGGGATCAGCTTTAAGCCTGCTTCGGTCGCAGTATCGCCTTTAACAACTTGCAAATAGAGAGGCAACATAACAATTGCACCAAACATACCTGCACCGATGATGAAGCCAAGTGCTGAAGTTAAAGAGAAGGTGTGGTTCTTAAATAGCGAAAGAGGAAGGATTGGTTCCTTTGCTTTTCCTTCCCAAACTAAGAAGATCAAGGTAAGCAAAATACCAATCGCTAAGTAGGTAACCGTTGTTGAATCGCTCCAACCACGTTCTGGACCATAAATAGAAACGGCCAGAAGTGTGGATGAAACGGCAACCACCATAAGA
>JBIIUL010000028.1:0-11340 GCA_044340015.1 Candidatus Planktophila sp. | reverse complement strand
GAATTGCGCGAACACTTGTTGCAGTTGGAACTGTTAGCGATGCTTCCATTGATGCAACTACGCGACCTGCAACGCCACGGAGTGGTTCCATAGTTGCTGCACTCGGTGTTGCCAAAACTGGTGCGGGTTTAACTGGCGCTTGTGCCGGAGCAGGTGTTGAAACTATCGGTGCAGCAACTGGCGCTGGTGTTGAAAAAACAGGCGCGGCAGCAACAGGTGCTGGCGCAGATACTGGAGTAGATGTAACAAGTGCCGGTGTTGAAGCAACGGGAGCAGCCAAAGTTGATGGCGCTGGCGTTAAAACTTGTTGTGTCGCTTTTGGAATTGGAGGAGTTGGTGGAGTTCCAGCTTTTGGCGCGCTTGTTGTTGCAGCTGCACTTGGGTTGTAAGTCTTAAAGAATTCAATCCATGAAGGTTCGACAGAAGTTGGATCGGCTTGGTAACGCTCGTACATCTCTTCGACGAGCCAATCATTGGCTCCGAAATCTGCCGACACTGGCACTCCTCACATCACGATTAGCGCGGTAATTAACGCTCAATACGTGGCTAAGACTATCTGCTGAGCCGAGCCTGAATAAATCCCGTTTCGCCAACTCTGAGCGCGATATTGACCACAGCCAGACTCAGCGCGACATCTGGGCGCAGGATTGGCAGAGTTGGCGCATGAACTCAGCGAATCCAGCCTCTCCAATCCAGACGTCATCACGACCGCTGGCCATTGTTAGTGGTGGCAGCCGTGGGCTCGGCAATGAAACTGCGCGCGGGCTAGCCGCCCGTGGCTATGACTTAGCGCTGATCGCCAAAGATGCGTCACGTTTGAGCGCTGCGAAAGGTCAACTCCTTTCAGAATTTTCCACTTCGCAACCTGGCTTAAACATCACAACACATGCCGCAGATTTAGAGAGCCAAGAAGCTACTCGCAATGTCGCCGAAGAAATCACCGCATCATTGCCAACGCCACAAGTAATGGTGTTAGCACATGGCGTGATGAGCGAGAAGATGTCAAAGACTCTGCGAACAACAGATGACGAATGGAATCGCGTAATGGCGATTAACTTAGATTCTGTCTTCACTTTGGTAAATGTGATTGCACCAGCGATGGCGGATGCGCGCGATGGCCGATTAGTTATTTACTCAGCATGTTTAGGTCGTATGTCGGGACCTGGAAATGCCGGGGGACTTGCACCGTATCGAATTAGCAAAGCTGGCGTTAACGCACTTGTTAGAAACTTGGCACACGAAACAGGACTTGGCGCTCGCGGATTTTATGTTGATGCAATCTGCCCAAATCATTCGCGCACAGATATGGGTGGGCCCGATGCGCCACGTAGCGCAGAAGAAGGCGCCGAGACAGCTATCTGGTTGGCAACTGCAGATATTTCAGAACGTGGAACAGATCAAGTAACTGGACTGCTTTGGGAAGATCGCAAGATCGTTCCCTTTTAAATTTACCCGCCTTGAGTTTATTTACGCTCTTCCGGAATTATTGTTACTGCAAAATAGAGCACTGCAATTGCAAGCAGTAACAATGGAATTGCCCCGATTAAGAAGCCACCTTCGAATTGATATTTGACAACGCCTAAAACAATTAAGTTTGCAAAGACTGCTGGCCCACGGCCCCAATTCTTTCTCTGCGCAAAGGCGCGCCCACATGCCAATAACCCAAGGCCACCTGCCAATGAGAAGAGCAGCACCCCTGCAAGCGGCGGAATCTCGCGATCATCATGGGTAATTCCCATGACTCCGACCCAGATGCCTAGGGATAACACAACTGCGCCTTCTATATAGAGAAGGGCTGACGCGATGGAGCGCTTACGCGCTTGCTTGGCAGGATCGGTGCTCATAAGTCGGAAGGGTAGCGCATGGTTTTTTCACACGACGGATTGAGAGATTCGCTAACGCATTTAGCTGCGCCACCATTCTTCTATGAGAGTTTAAAAAGAGAGATATCACTTTCCGAGCGGAGTGAAAGCAACATAACGGCCATGGCATTTAAATTAGTCTCAGATCAAGCAATTTATGACTATCCGCTGATTACCTTCTCCGAAATTGCGGCAAGAGCCTCGCGCTTAGAAGATCATATAGCGCGTATGGGCGCCACCAATTTTCTCATTTTAATAACTGGGGATAGCGAAGTTGCAAAACAAATCACCGCCCGAATTTGTTCGCAGTGGACTTTGGAAGGAGTTCCAGGGATCTCCCTACATTACGCATGGATTTCTCATCGCGCAGGGGAGAGCGCTCTAGAGTTTCTAGATCGACTAGATAGCCAAGGATTTGAAACTAGCTCCTTCTAACTTATCCACAACTTATTTCATTCTCTAATTTAGCCGATTACGGCGTTCTATCTTCGCGCCATGGAAATGGATATCGCCTTCGGGCCAATTGCAGAATTCATTTCCGATAGCACAGTAGAAGAGATTTGGATTAACTCTCCCCAAAGAATTTTCATCGCCCGGGCAGGAAAGAGCGAGTTAACAAATTTACTTCTCTCCACCGAAGATGTTCGCCAACTTGTGGACCGTTTACTAATTTGGAGTGGCCGGCGCCTTGACCTATCTCACCCATTTGTAGATGCTCGCCTTCCTGATGGGAGCCGTCTACATGTCGTTATCCCTGAAATTACCGCAGAACATTGGACGGTAAATATCAGAAAACATTTAATGCGCCACTTAACGTTGCAAGATTTGGCAGACCGCGGAGCTCTAACTACCGAGATGGCAGTTGCTCTCACAAATTCGGTACGTGCAGGGCTAAATATCTTAGTAAGCGGTGGAACCCAATCTGGTAAAACAACGATGCTTAACGCGCTTGTATCAGCAACCCCTTTAGGGCAGAGAGTAATAACCATTGAGGAAGTGTTTGAATTAAGACCAGTTTTGCCTGACCTTGTTGCAATGCAGACTCGAAGTGAAAATCTGCAGGGAGAAGGTGCAATTCCACTTAGAAAGCTAATTAAAGAAGCGCTGCGCATGCGACCTTCTCGCATAATTATTGGAGAAGTACGTGAAGCCGAGGCCCTCGATCTCTTGATCGCCCTTAACTCTGGCCTTGCTGGAATGGGAACACTGCACGCAAATTCAGCAAGAGATGCAATTATAAAGTTACAAACCTTGCCCTTATTAGCCGGCGAAAATATCTCACATAAATTTATTGCTCCAACTGTTGCATCCGCTATTGATCTAGTAGTGCAGGTTGGGCTTGCCAGCGACGGTACTCGGAGAGTTCAAGAAATCGCCGCAGTTACTGGGCGCTTTGAAAATGATCGCGCTGAAATCGAAACTCTTTGGAAATGGGATGGCTCCAATTATATCCGCGGTATTGGATCAATCGGTAATGAAGAGAAGTTCTCAGCTGCCGGTATTCCGCTCACCGATTGGTGGAATAAAAATGAGTAGATCGCAGATGAGTACGCCACAGATCAATCGAAGAAGAAATCTCTCGCTAACTCTTCGTAAAACTCAATACCTAAAAGTTGCAATCTCATTTGTAGCTTCATTTTTCATGGTTTATTTGCTCTCCTCATCAATTGTTATCGCCGTAATCTTTGGCTTTTTACTCTCTACTATTGCGCTATTGATTACAAGGAATAAGTCTCATAAAGATGCCACAGCGATAAACGGTGCCTGGCCGGAAGTAATTGATCACCTGGTAAGTGGAATCCAGTCAGGCCTTTCGATCACTGAATCTCTTATTGGGCTAACGACGAGAGGTCCGTTGATTCTCCGTCCTTACTTTGCAGAGTTTGAAGAGAATATGCGTTCAAATGGAGATTTCAATCTAGCGATTTCGGAGTTGAAGAAAAGATGTGCCCAACACAGTAGTGATCAAATCTTTGAAGCAATTGCAATTTCTAAGACCTTGGGAGGATCCGAACTACTAAATATTCTGCGAACCGTAGGAACATTTCTTCGCCAAGATTTAGCGCTACGTCGCGAGATTGAAGTCAAACACGGTTGGATTAAAAACTCCGCCCACCTATCCGCTGCAGCGCCTTGGCTACTTCTTCTCTTGCTATCAACTCAGCCAGCAACATCTCGAGCATTTTCAACTCCTACTGGCGTATTGATTCTTTTGATCGGTCTACTGATGACTGCAATCGCCTATGTATGGATGAACCGTTTGGGTCGTCTTCCTGAGCTACCGCGCGTCTTTGGTAGCGCATGAAGTACTCAGTTGGAATTCCCGTTCTCTTTGCCGCCCTAGGTTCGCTAACCCTGATACTAAGTTCTAGTCCTAGAAGTGCGTTGAATAGCCAAATCGCTAATTCTAAGGACCGAGGTTCGGTTCAAAATCGACTTCGTGAAATTGGTAAAGACTCTCCAGAAAGCTTCTTTGAATTTAGAAGCAAACAATTAGGAAACTCTGTTCTTGTTGGTGCAGCAATAACTTTGCTATTGATCTTGGCAGGCAAGTCACCCTTATCTGCATTTCTACTAGGTTGTCTCGCAGCGATATCAACCTTTGTTTACGTAGACCGCACATTAAGCAAAAAAGTAAATCAACATAAGTTGCAGGTTGAGTCAGAATTTCCTGCAATTATTGAAATGTATTCATTGGCCATGTCGGCTGGTGAAACGCCATTGGCGGCGATGGAGCGGATCGGTAGAACTGCTACCGGTTCGATGGCCATTGAATTTAACAAGGTCGTAGCGCTCGTTAAAAATGGAAAACCATTTCATGTTGCTTTAGATGCGATGGGAAGAGATCTAGATTCCATAGCAATTCGGCGTTTTGTTGACTCGTTAATAATCGCAACGCTGCGTGGTGCTCCACTAATTGATGTACTTCAACGCCATGCCCAAGAAGCTCGCGAACTCCAAAGAAACCGAGTTCTTGGAGCAGCCGCTAAGGCAGAGATATCGATGATGGTTCCCGTGGTCTTTCTTATTCTTCCGATATCGATTCTTTTCGCGCTATGGCCTTCGCTAGCGAACCTGAATCTCTTTAGCAGCGCCTAGCAAAGAGAGCGCCATGAATATAAACATAAATTTAATAATTGGAATAACCCAATTCATACCTCATGGATAGGCAAAAGAGAATGGATAGAGAAATGAAAAAAGAAACAGTGAAAGTAAGAGTGCAAGATAAATTAGAGCCAATTGAGCAAGCAATCGTTAAAGAACGTGTAATTGCTGCCGAGTATGCAAAGTTATTTCAATTGAGCACAGGAGTGCTAAATAGAGTGATAGTTGAGAGGTGTTTACAAGTTCACCAATTTTTCACGCGCAACGAAAAGTTGAAACAGTTTCAAAGTAGATACAAATCGGCGCTTGCATCCGAGAGAGGCGATGTTCCTGGTTGGGTTCTAGTTGTTTTGATGACAACTGGCTTAGTGACTGCGATTTGGACAATTGCCGCACCTCGCTTGACCAGCATCCTTAAGAATTCACTAGATGCGATGAACGGCATTCGTTGATGCGCTCTTTGGAGCGATTTATTGCTTCGGAAAGAGGAAGCGCCGAAAGTGCAATGGTCTTAATTCCCTTGCTCTTTCTCTTTCTCTGCAGTGCACAGTTAACTTCAACCGTTTTCATTAGGAATTTTGAACTAGCCAAGGTGCAAAGCGAGGCTTCGACAAGAGCGATATCTAACGAAATGCGACCTGGTGACTCAATCATTGAAGTAGATACGCCAGATCGCTTTGAAAAAGTGCGTCTTCTAGTCGTCAGAAGGCAGAGAGATCTCCCTGTAGTTGTCCCCGGATTAGCCACTTTCTTTGATGGCTCACTTACCAGTGAAGTTACTGGCGTTTCTGTCATGGAGGCTGCGCCTTGAAACTGATAATAAAAAGTGAAAGAGGTAGCGCAAGTATTGAATTCGTTGCGCTTGCTCTACCGCTATTTGTACCGGTCATCTTCTTTCTTCATCAATTTGCTTCAGTTAGCGGACAAGAGGGGATCGCGCGAACCTTGGCGCGCGAGGGTGCGCGAGCTTTTGTAACGAGTTCAAATCAATCAAGTGCGGCTGCGGCTATGAGCGCAGTAATTCAAAGTGCGGGAAGAGAGTTAGGTCTAACAGAAGTTGAATTTCAACGGATGGCTGTAAATCTTGAATGCAGCAGTTCGCCTTGTTATTCACCCAATGGAAAAATTGTTGTCACGGTTCACTTTGGCGCTTCTAAGGAGTTCCGTGCGGTAACCGCTTCAGCTCAGGAATACATATCCCCATGGAGTTGATATACAACTTCTTGAAACGGATTCGGAGCGAATCGGGATCTATATCGCTAGTAGTTATGGCGTTGTTTATAGTTTCGCTTTCTTCCATACTCGTAATCACGGATGTTGCAGCAGTCGCAATCGCTAAGCGTTCGCTAACCCAAGCTACTGAGGCAGCAGCACAACGGGGAGTCCGTAATCTCGATAAAACTTCCTATTACAGAGGTGAGTTCGACGCGACTACGCAGGCGCGCAATTTATTTGGGATTGGGCCTTCAGATCCAGGCGTGCCAATTGATTGTTCAAAAGCGTTAGGGGATGCACAAGGAGCGCTGGCCGATTGGAGTAGCGGACCGAATAGTTTGCGCCGAGTTGAGATTACTAATTTGAAGATAAGTCGAATTGAGTGTGACGGGTTTGGAATCCAACTCATTACCCAAGCGACCGCGAAACTTCCTTTAGTTCTTCCATTCTCTAATCTTGGCTCTGTTGAAATATCATCGAAAGTTTCAATAACAAATATAAGGTCGAAAGGCTTTTCACCCTTCGGTATAAGGATTTTCTAACTCTCGCTATCCTTACCCCATGGCCCGCGAATACGATCTAGAGATTGCTGCAATTGGCGCAACGCTTCTCTCTATCGAAAAAGTCTTGGATCTTCCCAAGTTAGAGGCAGAGGCTGTTGAACTTGAAGCAGCTGCCGGTGTTCCAAATCTTTGGGATGACCCGGAAGCGGCGCAGAAGGTAACGAGCAAGTTATCTCGCGTTCAGAGCACTATCGCTCGTTTGAAAACACTTCGTCGCAGAGTTGAAGATCTACCGATCTTGTTTGAACTCGCAGGCTCGGAACCAGATGGTTCTGGTTTAGCGGATGCGGAACTCGAATTGGATTCTGCAGTTAAGGCGATTAGCGAGTTAGAAGTTACGACTCTGCTTAATGGTGAATACGACGACCGCGATGCTTTGATAACTATTCGCTCTGAAGCCGGTGGCGTTGAAGCCGCGGACTGGGCGGAAATGTTGATGCGTATGTACTTGCGTTATTGCGAACGCCACGAATTTAAAGTTGATGTACTGGAAACTTCATACGCTGAAGAAGCTGGAATTAAATCAACTACCTTTCGCGTTGGTGCACCTTATGCATACGGCACATTGTCTGTAGAGCAAGGCACTCATCGTTTAGTACGTATTTCACCATTTGATTCACAATCTCGCCGCCACACATCTTTTGCAGGCGTGGAAGTTGTTCCAGTTGTAGAACAGAGCGATCACATTGAAATTGATGAAAAGGAAATCCGAGTTGATGTTTATCGCTCATCTGGCCCTGGTGGACAAGGAGTGAATACAACTGACTCCGCTGTTCGCTTAACCCATATCCCAACAGGGATTGTTGTTTCATGTCAGAACGAGCGTTCACAGATTCAGAACAAAGCAACTGCTATGGCTGTATTGCAATCAAAGTTATTAGAACGCCGTCGCCAAGAAGAACAAGCCAAGATCAATGCTTTGAAGGGCGATAATTCAGGCTCTTGGGGTAACCAGATGCGCTCTTATGTATTGGCGCCGTATCAAATGGTTAAAGATCTCCGCAATAACCATGAAACTGGAAATACATCTGCTGTATTAAATGGCGAAATTGATGATTTCATCGAGGCGGGAATTCGCTGGCGCAGATCTAGCGCTTCCTAAATGTTAAATTAGATTTTTACTCGTCAATCAATGAAACCTTTAAAAACATCTCAAATGTTGAAAGCCGAACTCTCACATTTGACAAAATTCTGATGAGGTAATTTTCTTCACATTCAGCCTAGGTTAGGCGCAATTCACGCATATATATCTGGTGATATTTCCTGAGAATCCACGCAATTTGCACCGATATCAGCCGCTTTTTGCAGATCTATACCTAAACTAGGTCTCAGTACGGCAGCCAAATTCCCCCATATCCATGGCGCCCAATGAGAACGAAGGAGTTGGTGTGATTCGTTTTGAGAATGTGACGAAGCTTTACGCCGGTAACGATAAACCTGCGCTGGATACAGTGAGCCTAGAAATTGTTAAGGGTGAGTTTGTCTTCCTTGTTGGTCTTTCCGGTTCTGGTAAATCAACTTTCCTTCGTTTGATCCTGCGTGAAGAACGTCCATCTCAGGGCGTTATCCATGTTGCTGGAAAAGATTTAGGGCAACTTCCAAACCATAAGATTCCTGATCTACGTCGCCAAGTTGGAACTGTCTTCCAAGATTTCCGTTTGCTCCAGAATAAAACTATTTCCGAGAACGTGGCCTTTACTTTGCACGTTCTTGGATATTCGAAGAAAGAGATTGCCCGCGAAGTTCCAGAAGTTCTTGAACTAGTTGGTTTGGAAGATAAGGCAGATCGCATGCCAACCGAGATTTCAGGTGGAGAACAACAGCGCGTGGCAATTGCCCGCGCATATGTGAGCCGCCCGGCGATCATCATCGCTGATGAGCCAACCGGAAACCTTGATCCAGCAACATCTGTTGGAATCATGAAGTTGCTCGATCGTATTAACCGCGAAGGCACCACTGTTTTGATGGCTACCCACGATGCCGGCATCGTGGATCAGATGCGCAAGCGCGTTATCGAATTAGATGGCGGCCACGTTATTCGTGACCAGGTTCGTGGTGTTTACGGATACACGGGCTAGTTAGATTCCAAGAGTGAAGTATCAGGGGATAGGGTAAAGACATGCGCGCAGGATTCTTATTAAGCGAAGTCCGTATTGGGCTGCGCCGTAACCTAACAATGACCTTCGCGGTCATCGTTACAACTGCGATCTCACTATCTCTTCTTGGTATCGGCCTTCTTTCAAACGCTCAAGTAAATGCGATGAAAGATTATTGGTATGACAAGATCGAAGTATCTGTTTACTTGTGTGGATCTTTATCTGAATCACCAAGCTGTTCTGGCGGAGTAATTACTCCAGAACAACGCCTTGCGATTAAATCAGATTTAGATGCGCTACCAGTTGTGCAGAGCGTTTTCTACGAGTCACAATCTGAGGCATACACACGTTTCCAAGAACGCTTTAAAGATTCAGCAATTGCTCAGAACGTAACGGCAGATCAGCTGCCAGAGTCTTTCCGCGTTAAGTTGAAGGATCCAACCCAGTTTGCAGTCGTTGTTAGCGCGTTCTCGGGTCGACCTGGCGTAGATGTTGTTCAGGATCAGCGCACTATCTTGGAGAAGTTCTTCAAACTCCTAAATGTTTTGCGCAATGGCGCACTACTTGTTGGTCTCTTCTCGGTACTAACAGCAGGTCTCTTGATCTCAAACACCTTGCGTATCGCAGCATTTAACCGCCGCCGTGAAACCGGTGTTATGAAACTTGTTGGTGCATCTTCCTGGTCTATCCAACTTCCATTCTTGCTTGAAGGAATCTTCTCTGCTCTAATCGGCTGGGGATTTGCTACTGGCCTATTGGCAGGGCTTAAAGCCGTAGTCGATTCCAAGGTTGCTCCACTTCTTACCTTCACCAACTTCTTCGGTTGGAATGAAGTGTGGATCGCATCTGCTTGGTTACTACTAGCAGGATTTACCGTTTCTACTATTGCCTCATTAATCACGCTCCGCCGTTACCTTAAGGTCTAATCGGTACCTGCCGTGGTGAAAGAAGTTGGCCGCAAACTCATCGCGCAGAATAAGAAAGCGCGTCATGACTATTCAATTGAAGATGTCTTTGAATGCGGCATTGTCCTAACGGGTACTGAAGTTAAATCACTTCGCGCAGGGCGGGCTTCCCTTATCGATGGTTATGCAACCGTTGAAAATGGCGAACTCTGGTTAGCTGGCGTGCATATCCCGGAATACACCCAAGGAACTTGGACTAATCACGATGTGCGCCGCAAGCGGAAGCTACTTGTGCATTTGCAGGAGATTAAGAAAATGCATATAAAGATCAAAGAGGGTGGAGTAACTCTTATTCCGTTGCAGCTTTACTTCAATAACGGCAAAGCCAAGATCGAAATTGCTGTTGCCCGTGGAAAGAAAGCGCACGACAAGCGTGATTCGCTAATGGAGCGCCAAGCAAACCGCGAAGTTGAACGCGAGATTTCTCGTCGTCGATCTGGCAAGGATCAGTAAGTAATTGTTCATTCGTATTGAAACAGATCGGTTGATCCTTCGACCAATGCTTCTGACAGATGTTGATGATCTGCTGGAATATCAATCTAATCCCGAGATCGTTCGCTACATCCCTTGGCCACAAAGAACTATGGAACAAGTTAAAAAAGCGGCAGAAGCTGTTATAAAAACTTGTACTTTTCAACTCAATGAAAATAAGGATTTCATAGTTCTTGTTTGGGAGTTAAAGAGCTCTGGAAAAGTAATTGGCCAATCAAATATGATGCTAGTTTCAAAAGAGAATAAATGCGCAAATATTGGGTGGGTGACTCACCAAGATTTCCAACGACAGGGTTATGCCTTTGAGGCAACAAAAGCGCTTTTAAATTATGCCTTTACCAATACCGATGTGCACCGAATCATCGCTGATATAGATACACGTGTTCACGAATCTGCAGCACTTGCTGAAAAGTTAGGTATGCGTCGTGAAGCAACCTATCTTGATGGAGAGTTCTTTAAAGGCGAATGGTGCGATATGTGGCTTTATGCGATTTTAAAGAGAGAGTTCTTCGCTTAATTCAGTACGTTCTTCAAGAGAAACCGCCTGCTTCCTAAACCCGGTTTCCCCAAAGTTTTCTCTAAGATTGCGCTTGATTTCTATTGATTAATGGGGAATTTCTCACTTGTCGTTGGCGTTCCGTACAATAAGAACACAACTAAATAGTGGAAATAGCTTTCCACACCCATGGGGGTGAACGGTCTCGACTTTGGTTGTTGAGGCAGGGGAAGCGGGCCGAGGAAGCCAGGATGATCTCGTTAACCAAAAACCTGTGCAAAAAATAATCGTCAGTACAACTGCCGATGATCTCACTCTTGCTGCCTAAGCAAGCTCTGTGATCCGTTAGCCCAGACTCGCCTTCGATCTGGAATCTAGCGCCGATAGAGGGCTCTTCACGGTTGTGGCGTTGCGAACGCGACCGGAGAACAGTTTCGCAAATGAGTTTGTCGAATACTTGTGTGCAAGAGATTCGGAACTGAGAAAACGATAGCCACACTACGCCCGTAGAAGCCCTGTTTTAATTCCGAAGGACCCGGGTTCGAT
>JBIIUL010000118.1:0-2803 GCA_044340015.1 Candidatus Planktophila sp. | reverse complement strand
TGGTAACTCTGCTCGCTACGTTGATAAGAAGCGCGCAGTTTACGAAGCAGCACTTGCAAAGTGGGAAGCAAGCAAGACTGGCAAGAAGCCAGTTTGGAACACACTTGCTCTCTATGCGATGACACCAGAGACCTACACAAAGTTCACAGCAGCAGGCTTGCCTGATCTCGCTGGAGCTCCTGCAGCATCTGGCGTTGGACACCAAACATTCTCCAAGGCCCAGACCATGGCTTGGGTACGCATGTTGGCTGTCGCTGCTAAATCAGGAAAGATCCCAACTGGCGCATATGTTCAATACATCGCCAAGAAGGTTCCTTACCTAAACGATGATCTTGATTATCGTCCAACTGATCTGAAGTACAACTTCGGATAAATCTGAAGTACGGAAGGGCCCTGAGGAAACTCAGGGCCCTTTTGCATTTTCAATTTTCTTTCGTCAACTATCCTTCGTAAGTGAAGATCTCAACTGCCGAAGAAATGTTTGGGCTCGGCCAGAAACTTGGAGCGCAGCTACGTGCCGGCGATTTGATCCTTCTAAATGGCCCACTCGGCGCAGGTAAAACAGTTCTCGTTCAAGGAATCGGTGCGGCGCTGGGGTTTACCGATGTAACTTCTCCAACATTTGTCATCTCACGAATCCACAAAGGCCCGCTTTCCCTAATACACGTTGATGCTTATCGCTTACTCGAAAGTGGCAACGCCGCACTTTATTTGGATGATTTAGACCTTGATACTCCCCTCGAAAGTGCCGTAACAGTTATCGAATGGGGCGGAGCTGAATCTGCACGTTTATCTGATGAGCGTTTAGAGATAGATATTGATCGAACTGATGAAGAGCGCACAATTATCGTGCGCACAATTGGCCCACGTTGGGCAGGTTTTCAATTATGACTATTTCACTTGCAATTGATTCAGCTACCTCTAGAACTATCGTTGCGATAGTCGATGACGGCAAAGTTTTATTTGAAAGCTTTCATGAAGGTGCGATGGACCACGGCAAAGCCATCACCGAACTGGTTTCCCGAGCCTTACGCATTTCACCTGTTCCAGATCAGGTTGTAGTTGGAATGGGACCGGGTCCATTTACCGGTCTTCGCGTTGGAATAACTTTTGCTCACACATTTGCCCTAGCTCGCAATATTCCAGTAATTGGAGTCTGCTCATTAGATGCGATCGTGATCGATCAAAATGAGTACACCGTTGCAATCGATGCGCGCCGTAAAGAGATTTACTGGGCTAGTTATAAATCTGGGCAACGCATTTCAGGGCCAGCGGTAAATAAACCCGCTGAAGTTGAAGGATTTATTCTTGATCAGTATCCAGAGATGAAGAAATTGGTAGAACTAAGTAAATCGCAAAATATTTCAGAGCCGATGTATCTGCGTCGCCCTGATGCTGTACCAACTGCGGAGCGCACATGATTAGCTACCGCGCTGCGATTCAACTTGACTTACCTGTACTCGTTTCTATGGAGCGAGTTCTGTTTGCGGATTCACCATGGTCGATGGGGCAATTTAAGGAAGAGTTCAAAGGAGTTCCAAATTCTCGTTACTTCATGGTTGCCACAAATGACAAAGATCAGATAGTTGGTTATGCCGCAGTGTTAGTCGTTGCACCAGGGGTAGAAGCAGATGTCTTAACGGTGGCAGTGCTTCCTGAATATGCGCGCCAAGGCATTGCTACGCACTTCATGGGCGAGCTCGAAAAGTGGTCGCAAGAAAAGCAGGCCTTAGCGATGATGCTAGAAGTTGGAACCGAGAACACCCGCGCCATCGCCTTGTATGAAAAGTTGGGTTATCAAACGATTGCTACACGTAAGAATTACTACGGCCAAGGCCTTGATGCCTTTGTGATGCGTAAGGAGTTTGGTGCATGAGCGAGCCAATAGTCCTGGGTATTGAAACTTCGTGTGATGAAACGGCAATCGGCATTGTTCGCGGGCGAACCCTGCTTGCAAATGTAATTGCATCTAGCGTTGATGAGCATGCGCGTTTCGGGGGAGTCGTTCCTGAAATCGCCAGCCGCGCACATCTAGAAGCAATGTTGCCCAGCATCGAAAAAGCGGTTAAAGATGCCAAGATTTCACTTAAAGATATCGATGCAGTTGCAGTGACTGCTGGACCTGGTTTAGTCGGTGCACTTCTAGTTGGTGTTGCATCGGCAAGTGGTTTAGCGCTGGGACTTGGCAAACCTTTATACGGCGTTAATCATTTAGCAGCGCACGTCAGCGTTGATTTCTTAACGCATGATCAACCAACTGATCCAACGATCGCGTTGCTAGTTAGCGGTGGTCACTCATCGCTTTTACAAGTTGATGACATCACTTCATCAATTACAAAACTCGGTGCGACTATGGATGATGCCGCCGGTGAGGCCTTCGATAAAATTGCTCGCGTCATGGGACTAGGTTTCCCAGGCGGCCCCGTAATTGATCGCACAGCTCAATCTGGTTCGCCAACTGCTATTGATTTCCCACGCGGTTTAACAACTAGCAACGATTGGGCAACTCGTCCTTACGATTTCTCATTCTCTGGTTTAAAAACTGCCGTCGCTCGATATTTGGAAAGCACTCCGGATTATGCGAAAGCAGATGTTGCAGCATCTTTTCAAGAATCAATCGTTGATGTGCTTCTGCAGAAATCTCTTGCTGCCTGCAAAGCCACCGGAATTGATTCACTAGTTATCGCAGGGGGAGTTGCTGCCAATTCACGGCTCCGCGCAGTAGCCGAAGAGCGCTGCGCCAAAGCCGGGGTTCGCCTGCGGATTCCAAGCCCAGCCCTTTGCACCGATAACGGGGCGATGG
>JBIIUL010000126.1:0-2830 GCA_044340015.1 Candidatus Planktophila sp. | reverse complement strand
TTATCCACAGATATCCGCGGTGGTTACTACTACTACTACTTATATATACAAGAAACCCGCCCCCAAGCGAACCCCACAGCGTTTAAATCTTTAAAAACCCAACTAACTAAAAACCTACCTGCTGTGCAAGACTTTCAACTAAAGAAAAAGAGGGTTACGGCGTGAAATTCACTGTAGATCAAGGCGCGCTTACAGATGGCGTCAACTGGGTATCCCGGAGCCTTTCCACCCGTCCAATTAAAACCGAGCTCCTTGGAATCGTTATCGATGCCACTGGCGATGAGGTAATCCTCTCCGGTTCAGATTTAGAAACCTCAAGTAAATCTTTCTTTAAAGCAGATATCGCACAACCGGGAAAAGTTTTAGTTCCTGGAAAGCTGCTCGCTGAAATTTCCCGCTCGCTTCCAAATAAACCGATAACAATAACTTTAGATGGTTCTCGCGTTCTTGTTACTTCAGGTTCAGCAAAATTCACACTGCCAACGCTTTCAATCTCTGAATATCCAAACCTTCCCGAACTTCCAGAAACAACCGGAGTTGTTGCCAGCGATATCTTCGCAACCGCAGTTGCACAAGTTGCAATCGCTGCTGGGCGCGATGATTCACTTCCAACACTTACTGGTGTACACATTGAAATCAACGAAGAGACCGTCACGCTAGCTGCAACCGACCGCTACCGTTTAGCAGTCCGTGAATTTAACTGGCAGCCAACTTCACCTGGCGTTTCAACAACATCTTTGTTGCGCGGGCGCACAATTGCCGACGCCGCTAAATCTTTAACTGGTTCAAAGAACGTTTCACTATCTTTTGCACCCGCAACCAGCAACGATCGCCTCGCCGGTTTTTCCGGTGAAGGTAAATCGATGACTTCACGTATGTTGGATGGAACATTCCCTCCATACCGCCACTTATTGCCTCAAGATGTAACAACGACAGCAATTGTTGAAGTTGCACCCTTCCTAGATTCAGTTCGCCGCGTTGCACTCGTTACCGATAAAACAGTCCCACTTCGCCTTGAGTTTGCAAACAACTCTGTTTCACTTGAAGCCGGCGCCGGTGAAGAAGCGCAAGCAACCGAAGCAATTGAAATCCTTTTAAACGGCGAAGCGATCTCAATCGCCTTCAACCCAGTTTTCTTAGCTGACGGCCTGCAAGCTGTCGGAACCTCATTTGTACAAATTTCATTCACTGGTTCAAATAAACCAGCGATCCTCATGGGCAAATCAGAGCGCGATGGCAAGGTAATCGAAAACTATCGCTACCTCTTAATGCCGATGCGCTACGCCTCTTAAGGCCACTTAAGTGCGCGTTAAAAAATTAGCGCTGACTAATTTCCGCTCATATAAATCACTCGAGCTTGAGTTAGCTCCCGGGCCAACTACCTTTATCGGCAACAACGGCTCCGGCAAAACAAATATCGCCGAAAGTCTGATCTATCTCGCATACCTTTCCTCGCACCGTGTATCGCAAAATCTTCCACTTCTACATCTCGGAACCGATCAAGCGATCATCCGCGCCGAGATTGAACGCGATGACCGCACCCTGCAAATAGATCTAGAGATAAATGCCAGTAAAGCCAACCGCGCACGGTTAAATCAAAACCCAACTAAATCACAACGCGAGATTTTGGGTGCCCTGCAAGTTATCTACTTTTCGCCTGAAGATTTAGATCTAGTACGTGGAGAACCAACCCACCGCCGTGATTTTCTAGACAAACTTTTAATTATGCGCAGCCCCCGACTTGCTGGAGTTATCTCTGATTACGACCGTGTTGTTAAACAACGCAACACTTTGTTAAAAACTCGCGCTCCTGAAAACGCTTTAGCGCCATGGACAGAACAGCTAATTAATTTAGGCGCACAACTAAGCGCCGAAAGAATCGCTTTGGTTGAAGAGTTAAACCCATATGTCACCGCAAACTACGCCAATTTAAATGAAGTAAAACCGGCGTCAATTGCTTATAAATCTGCAACTGATGGGTTAACCACAAACATGGATGAAAACATCCAAATTCTAACTGCGCGCCAACTAGAAGTAGCCCGACAAGAAACCGAACGTGGAGCTTCACTAATCGGCCCGCATCGCGATGACCTACACCTACAACTCGGTGATTTTCCCGCAAAAGGCTATGCCAGCCATGGCGAATCTTGGTCGATGGCTATCTCACTTCGCATCGGATCATTTAACTTACTTAAATCCGAAGGCGCAGAACCAATTTTAATCCTTGACGATATCTTCGCCGAGTTAGATACCGCTCGCCGCGCACAGTTGACTTCAGTTACAAAGATGGCTGAACAAACAATTATTACCGCAGCGGTTGAAAGTGATCTTCCACCAGAGTTATTATCAAGCAAATACTACGTATCTCCAGGTGTAGTAAGTAAAGAAAGGGCGGCCGATGCCTAAACGCGATCTTGCCCTGGATTTGTTTCGCAGCTACAAAACCGGATTCATTAAAAAAACTAAAGTCGTTGAAGAGCGCACCTCAAAACCCGGAGATCCAACTCTTGTCAATGAAGTAATTGAAGATTTAATAACGCAGCGCGATTGGCATTTAGGAATCGCCGAAGGAACGCTCTTCTCAAATTGGAAATCAATTGTTGGCGACGAGATTGCATCTCACACCACACCACTCTCACTTCTTGAAGGCGCACTACTTGTGCAATGTTCATCAACTGCATGGGCAACACAATTAACTGCAGTAGGTTTAGATCTTCTCCACTCGGTTCAAAAGAGCGCTCCCGATGCCGGCGTTCAATCTTTAAACTTCATTGGGCCGCAAGCGCCCTCATGGAAGCGCGGACTTCGCACCATCAAAAACGAACGAGGC
>JBIIUL010000117.1:0-2832 GCA_044340015.1 Candidatus Planktophila sp. | reverse complement strand
ATCGCTTTCGCCGCACCCGCAACTGTGTGTGGAATATCGTGCAACTTTAGATCCAGAAAGATCTCAGCACCGGTCTCTTCGATGATTCTTGAAACACCGGTACTTCCAAAATTTAGGTAGAACTCAAGCCCTAACTTATAAACCGAGACCGATTCTTTAGTGTTATTGATCCAAGCCAACGCAGTATCAAAGTCAGAGGTATCTACAGCCAAAATTATTGGAGCTTTCAAGGCATCTCCGTTCTATGAGCGTAACCAATGGCAGGTTTCAACGATTTAAAACCCTTATCTATCAAGATCTGTTGCAACTGGTTCTGGATATCGATAAGCGCATGTGGATTTCCGAAACTTGCTGTTCCAACAGATACGCCTGATGCTCCGGCAAGAATTAGTTCGAAGGCATCGCGTCCACTTGTTACGCCGCCCATTCCAAGAATTGGAACGTTCGGGAGCGCTTGATGTACCTGATAGACAGCGCGCACCGCAACCGGACGAATCGCAGGACCTGAAAGACCGCCAGTCTTTCCACCTAGATGCGGACGCATTGAGTCGACGTTGATAACCATTCCAAGAACGGTGTTGATCAAAGCAAGAGCATCGGCTCCGGACTCAACTACACCAGCAGCAATTGATGGCAGATCGGTTACATCTGGCGACAACTTAGCAATGATTGGCAGGTCTCCCCCAATAATTCTACGAACTCCATCAATAACGCGACGGGAAGCTTCGGGATCGCAGGCAAAGACAAGTCCGCGATTTTCGACATTTGGGCAAGAGATATTTACTTCCAGAGCGCTAATACCTGAAACTGAGCGAACCTTGCGTGCCAGAGTTGCGTACTCTTCTACCGTTTCTCCTGCAATCGAAACAATAACTCGTGCCTTTTCTTCGACAAGCCATGGAACATCGTTTGCGAGAAAGGCATCAATTCCGGGGCCCTGTAAACCAATTGAATTAAGCATTCCCGATGGAGTTTCGGCCATGCGCGGTGTTGGACGCCCATGACGCGGTTTGTTCATTACCGATTTAGTAACAACTGCACCGATCTGACTTAATGGAAAGAACTGCGCCAACTCTTTGCCGGAACTAGCACAACCGCTGGCGGTGAATATTGGTGAAGCGAAATAAGCATTTCCGAGAGTTGTCGAAAAGTCGAAGTTCTCTACATTAGTTAAGGTCATTGCTGCACCTGTGGAGTTTGTCCCACCAGATGCCACTGCACATCAGCGCCATCCATAACTGGGCCATCAATACATGAGCGCAACATCGAGACTTGCCCATCGCTTCCCTTGACCGGCAAAACACAAGTCATACAGATCCCAATGCCGCAAGCCATTGCTTCTTCAACCGCGCATTGGTGAACAACATCCGTACCTTCAGTCAGTTTGGAAATCGCCGATAACATTCCCATAGGTCCGCATGAGTAAATTACATCAACGCTGCCTGCATTGATTAGGTCAACGATTGGGTCGGTGACTCTGCCAGTCTGCCCCATGGTTCCATCTTCGGTGTAAATCTTTAGCGAGTTAACAGAGCGCTTGCCTTCCATTGGTGCATAAATCTTTGCTCCTGTAGAAGCTCCAAGCAACATATCAACCTTGCAACCACGAGATTTCAGAACTTCGGCAAGACCAAAGAGCGGTGCTGAACCATAGCCGCCACCTACTAAAAGCGCATTGACCGGAGAAGTTGGAATACCGAAAGCCGTACCAAGCGGCGCAACAATATCTATCTCAGAACCTTCAGGTTGTGAACAGAGCCATTGCGAACCGCTGCCATGAGGCGCAGCAATTAACTCCATAGTTCCACCAAATGATGTGCTCTCTGCAACGCGTGAAATAGCGAATGCGCGGCGAAGAATCATCCGAGATGAATCACCACCAACCTTGATAGCCACAAAGTTTCCGGGCTTGCATGCTTTTACCAAATCTCCAACGCCCAAAAGAATCTGATGGTACTGACCCACGCGCTTATTTGAGAGAACAGTTGCAAATACGTGCGCAGCACCGCGATTAATAGTCGTCATTACTTCTTCAACCACTCTTGAATTGGTAAAACTGATAATTCACCACGTTGCAAAGCCTTGATACCTTCAACTGCAGCGCTAAATCCAGCTGTTGTTGTGATGCACGGAATAGATCGCTGCACGGCTGCGGTGCGAATCGCCCAGCCGTCGGCACGAGTACCGCGACCAACAGGAGTGTTGATGACTAGATCAATTTCGCCACTATTTAGCAATTCCACAATCGTTCTCTCACCAAGCGGACCAGTACCTTCAGAATTCTTACGTACCTTTTGAGCCAGAATGTTATTGACTGCAAAGAAATCGGCGGTGCCTCCTGTTGCAATCAGCTTGAAGCCCAGTTGCAGAAGTGCTCGTGCCGGGGCTAAACCGGATTCCTTATCTTTATCTGCCAGCGAAACAAATACTGATCCCGTTTTAGGTAGCGGGCCAAAAGCTGAAATCTGACTCTTGGCGTAACTCTCTCCGAATGTTGCAGCGATTCCCATAACTTCGCCAGTTGAACGCATCTCAGGTCCTAGGACCGCATCAACACCACGTCCATCTGTGCGACGGAATCGGTTCCAAGGAAGAACCGCCTCTTTAACCGATATTCCCTTTGCGATTCCATCGCCACTTGTTGGAAGTAGGCCTTCGCTGCGCAACTCTGAGATCTTTGTGCCCATGGAAATTCGCGCTGCAGCCTTGGCTAGAGGAACGCCAGTTGCCTTGCTAACAAATGGGACTGTGCGCGATGCGCGCGGATTAGCTTCAAGTACGTAAAGAATCTCATCAGCCATCGCGAATTGAATATTTATCAAGCCAAGTACG
>JBIIUL010000027.1:0-11576 GCA_044340015.1 Candidatus Planktophila sp. | reverse complement strand
TTCTTGGCACGTTCTTGTAACTCTTCGGGTGTAACCAGTAGCTCCAAAGTTCCATTTGGGATATCGATAGAAATTTGATCGCCATCTTTGATTAAGCCAATCGGCCCACCATCTACAGCTTCTGGTGAAATATGACCTACGCAAAGTCCAGTTGTGCCGCCAGAGAATCTGCCATCGGTTACGAGCAATACATCTCTTCCGAGACCAGCACCTTTTATCGCACTTGTGATCATCAACATTTCGCGCATACCGGGCCCACCCTTGGGACCTTCGTAGCGAATAACAACAACGTCACCTTTTTTAATAGTGCCATCAGAAAGTGCCTGCATCGCTGATTCTTCGCGATCAAAAACTCGAGCAGCGCCTTGGAATTTCTCCTCATCAACACCTGCGTTCTTTACAACTGCGCCTTCAGGAGCCAGGGATCCTTTAAGAATAGTTATGCCACCATTTTTACCAAAAGGCTTTGCAGCTGGATAGATAATCTTTCCGTCAGCAGCAGGAGGATTTACATCCTTTAGATTTTCAGCAACTGTCTTTCCAGTTACGGTCATGCAATCACCGTGGAGCAAACCTTCATCAAGCAGAATCTTCATTACTGCAGGTACACCACCAACTTTATCGAGATCAAACATCACATATTCACCGAATGGCTTTAGATCTGCAAGCAATGGAACGCGTGCGCCAATTCGCTTGAAATCATCGAGAGATAAGTCAATTCCTAACTCGTGAGCGATCGCCGGCATATGAAGCACCGCATTTGTCGATCCACCAAGTGCCATGACAACTGTGATGGCATTTTCTAGAGATTTTTTAGTAATTATGTCGCTGGTTGTAATCCCCAACTTAAGCAAGTTAATGACTGATTCGCCAGCTAATTTTGCAAGGGGTTCGCGGCGATTATCGACAGCAGATGGTGATGAAGAGCCTGGAAGTGACATACCCATCGCCTCCGAAGCGCTTGCCATGGTGTTGGCGGTGTACATACCGCCGCATGTTCCGGCACTTGGGCAGGCAGCTTTTTCAATACGATCGAGATCTTCATCAGACATAAGTCCACGCGCATTGGCGCCGACTGCTTCAAAGGAAGTAACAATATTTACTTTGATTTCAGTACCATCTTGAAGAGTGGTTTTTCCAGGAAGCAAAGATCCGGCATACATCAAGATGCTTGGAACATCTATGCGCGCAGCTGCCATAAGCATCGCCGGAATACTTTTGTCACATCCAGCCAGAGTTACCATCGCATCTAAGCGTTCTGCTTGCATAACAGTTTCAACAGAATCTGCAATTACTTCGCGGCTAACAAGGGAGAAGTGCATTCCTTCATGGCCCATGGAAATGACATCTGAAACGGTAATCGTTCCAAACTCCATAGGAAATCCACCATTAGCGCTTACTCCGGCGGCAACATCCTCAGCAACGGTGCGCAGCGACATATTGCAAGGGGTAATAGTGTTGTAAGAAGATGCAATACCAATCTGCGGTTTCTTAAAATCATCACCCTGCATACCCAGCGCTCTTAACATCGCGCGGTTTGGGCTTCGGTCACGGCCTTGCGTTACAAGCGAACTTCTCGGAGTCATATTCACTGTAGTACCCTAACCACAACCCGATACCTTGTGAAGAGTGTGCAGCGATGATTTATACAACTTTGATATCCACTAACGATTTGGCGCGCAACTTAGAAAATTCTGAGTTTGTAATTTTTGATGTGCGTTTTACATTAGATGACGAATCCTGGGGAAGAAAAGTTTATGGCCAAGCCCACATACCAGGAGCACATTACGCAGATTTATCCACTGATATGTCTGGAGAAATTATTCCGGGCGTAACTGGTCGTCGACCATTTCCAACGGTTGCAGCGTTCACTAAGACTCTTTCTAACTGGGGAATAACCCCAGATACCCAAGTAATTTGTTATGACGCAGAGTCAGGTTTGATGGCGGCATCTCGCCTCTGGTTGATGTTTCGCTGGATGGGACATGAAAAAGTTGCAGTTCTAGATGGCGGCTTAACCGCATGGAACCGCGAATCTCTGCCCTTAAACCAAGAGAAGAAAGTTATATCGCCGACAAATTTCATTCCAAATTTACGTAACGATCTCTTAGTTGAAGTCGAAAAAGTTGATTTGGCCAGAAATGATTCGAGCTACTGCGTATTCGATTCGAGAGGCGCAGAGGGATATCACGGGGGCGGAAAATACTATGACCCAGTACGCGGCCACATCGCCGGTGCTGGACTGGCAGATCGTGCTGAGATTACAAATGCGCAAGGGCTCTTTAAGAGCAAGGCTGAATTAAAGAAGCACTACGAATCACTTACCAACGGTGTTAGCGCCGATAACACAATTTTCTATTGTGGCTCTGGAGTAACTGCTGCCCAAAATGTCTTAGCTATGGAGCACGCTGGTTTCACTGGAAGCAAAATGTATGTTGGCTCTTGGAGCGAGTGGATCACCGATCCAACTAGAGAAATAGCGCTATGACCCAGAAGAAATATAGATATGCCTTAATTGGATGTGGCTTCTTTGCCCAGAATCACCTCCATGCATGGAGCCAGAATCCCGATGTCGAACTAGTTGCAACTTGCGATGTTGATTTTGAAAAAGCTAAGTTGGCTGCTGCCAATTTCGGAGGCACGGCGTATGCAAGTGCAGAAGAGCTATTTGCCAATGAAGATTTAGATTTCGTAGATATCGCAACAACTCCGCCAACCCACAAATATATGGTCGAACTAGCAGCTAAACATGGTGTTTCTGCAATCTGCCAGAAACCTCTTGCCTGGGATATGGCTGATGCAAAGTCAATGGTTAAGGCGATGTCAGATAAAGGCCTACCTTTTATGGTTCACGAAAATTTTCGCTTCCAGACTCCAATGCGAAAAATCAAAGAGATTATCGATAGCGGCGCTATTGGCCGCCCATTCTTCGGGCGAATTTCATTTAGAACCGCCCACGATGTTTACTCTGCGCAATCTTGGCTGGTGGAAAGCGAACGAATGATCATCGTTGACGTTGCGGTTCATCTCTTTGATCTTGCTCGTTACTTTATCGGTGAGCCAAATATGATCTTTACTTCCGCACATCGAGTAAATCCGATCATTAAAGGTGAAGATTCAGCCACGATTCTGATGCATATGCCAGATGCGAGCTGCATCGTTGATGCAAGTTACGAGACAAAATCAGACCACAGCACTTATCCGCAGACCTTTGTAATTATCGAAGGAACAAAGGGAGCAATCACTTTATCTGCCGATTACCATCTTCAAGTTGTATCAGGAAATTCTGTAACTAATGAAGTTGTTGTAATTCCGGATCATGGTTGGACGTCTGAGCCATGGAATGGAATTCAAGATAGCGTTGTAAATGTAAATAAGCACTGGATTGAATGTTTGAAAACAGGCAGAACTCCTGAAACAAGTGGCGAAGATACTCTCAAGTTATTAGATATCACCTTGGGTGCTTACGAATCAGCTGAATCAGGCCAAGTCTTTAACGTTGGCTCACTACTCAAGTAGTAGATGGATGAGAAAACTTATTGCAGGTCCGCTGACGCTGGAATATTCCGAGGGGAGTCTTTGGAATATAAGTAACGGTAGCGAAGAGGCAATTCGTAGGATCTACCTGGTTTTCCAGGATATTAACTGGACTTCTCGGCCATTTATTATCAAAGATGAAATTTGGGATGTTGCTGATCGTTCGTTCAGTGCGAAGATCAAAGCGCAGGGATCGCACGATGCTAAAGATTTATCTGTTGAGTTAGCGATAACTGGCTCTGAAACAGGTGAAATTACCTACGGGTTAAGCGCATCTACATCAGTTTCATTTATGAGAAACCGCTTGGGACTCTGCCTACTCCATCCCATTGCAGGCTTAGCTGGTCGCGAATGTGAATTAACCAAAGCAGATGGCGCTGTAGAAGTATCCAGATTTCCAGATGCGATATCTCCAGATCAACCATTTTTAAATCTTTCTGGAATTAGCCATCGGCTTCAAAGCGGGCAAGTTGTGTCAGTTAACTTTGCAGGTGAGATATTTGAGACTGAAGATCACCGCAACTGGAGTGATGCCTCATATAAAACTTACTGCACACCAATTTCTCTACCCTTTCCTGCGCAAGTTACTCCGGGGGAGGCGCTTAGCCAAAAGATAACCATCTCTATTTCTGGAGAGCAAACGACTTCGTTTTCAAACAGTGAAGGCGCCGTTATTACAGTTGGCGCCAAAGAGTTTGAACTTCCCGAAATTGGTTTGGGGCTAAGCGATGATCCCGCACATTTAATCGTCAGCGAGTACGTGGGGTTTGAGGACTTGGCGATTAAGCATCTTCGCCTGGCACTTAACGGTGATTCTCAGATTGGCTCTGCGGTGGAGAAGGCGTTACTGGTAACTAAGCAGCTAAAGATTGATCTTGATCTTGCGATAAAGGCGGAGAGCCCACAACAACTTAAAGCAATACTGGAGCCAATAATTGAATTTAAAGATCAGATTCGCTCCTTCTACATTTTCTCTGCTAGCGAGAAAACAACTCCAATTGGATTTATTCAGCTTGCAGAAGAATCACTTGGAGGTAAGTCGAAAATTATTGGCGGTACAGATCTGTACTTCACCGAACTCAACCGCAATCAGGGCTCAGTCGACTTCGTTGATCAAGTTAACTTCTCTATCAACCCCCAAGTGCACTCATTTGATGATCGAACTCTTATTCAAAACACTGCCTCCCAGAAAGCGATTGCCACAAATGCTCATCGGATTGCCAAGGGCAAACAGGTAAGCATTGGACCAATAACGCTACGCCCTAGGTACAACCCAAATGCAACTCAACCAAGTAAAGATCTCAGCAACACTGCCCTGCCATCTTCGGTCGATGCACGCCAGCGCACTTGGTTGGCGGAAGGCTGGACGGCGATGTCTCTCCGCTCGATTGCAGAGTCTGAATCAATTTCAACTCTGACTTACTTTGAAACTCTGGGATGGCGTGGCATACGCGAGCTATCTACCGGAAGTGAAGATGCACTCAACTTTGTCAGTAAAGCCGGCGAAGAATTCCCAGTATGGCGCTTGTTCAAGCATCTCAAAGGGTTTACTCATGCTAGACCAACCGCTTCATCTCTTCCAGAGTTAGTTGATTGCCTAATCGTTACATCAGTTGAAAAAACGGAGGCTATTTTGGTGAATTTCAGTACTATTAAGCAGGAAGTGAGATTCTCTGGAATTGATTTAAAGCCACAAACTTTAAATCCCGAGAGCGTTACTTATTTAGAAATTACAGGGGTAGCAAATGTTTGATCCATTATTCGATCTTAAGCTGAAGCGCGTTCTCATAACCGGTGGTGCTGGAACGTTAGGTGCATTGATTGCTAAAGCCTTTGCTGAACGCGGCGCTGATGTAACTATCCAGGATCTAAATCAAGAACGTCTCGATGAAGTCCGCAAATCCATTTCTGGCGAATCAGGTAAAGCCTTCTCAATTAGCGCTGATTTATCTAGCCCAGATCAATGTGCCAGTGTGGTCAATGAGGCAAATGCGCTTATGGGTGGCCTAGATATTGTCATCAATACTGCGGGAATAAATCGCCGCAAACCTATAACTGAAGTGACCGAAGAAGATTTCAACGCCATAGTTTCAGTAAATATGAAGGCGATCTACTTTATTTCGCAGGCGGCGCATCCGATCATGAAGGCAGCCGGCGGCGGAGTGATTGTAAATATGAGCTCTCTAAGCGCTCGTTATAGCTTCAATACAATCTCAGTTTATGCAGCGACCAAAGCAGCTGTTACTTCAATAACCCGCAGCACCGCCCGCGAATGGGCGAAAGATAAAATTCGAGTTAACTGCATCGAACCTTCGGTTATCAAGACTGATTTCACCAAGCCGCTATGGGGCGAACCCCACCGCACAAAATGGTTTGATGAAACTACACCCATTGGCCGCCTCTCAAACCCTGACGAAATAATCGGATCAGTAATCTTTCTGGCAACAGATGCATCTTCATATATAACCGGTCAATCTATTGTTATAGATGGTGGAATCTTGAGTGGTGGCGACTGGGATTCATACGCTTAGCAATCTCTTTTTGGGAAGCGAAGTGATAAGTTCAAGACCTTGAATAAGGAGTAATTAAATGTCTAGCGGGTTCGAAGCGATTGTCTGGAAAGAAAACAAGATTGTTCTGCTAGATCAAACACAGATTCCAATCTCTGAAACATATATTTCATACGACGAACTAGCTCCGTATATCGATGCCATTCAAAGACTTGTAGTTAGAGGCGCTCCGGCGCTCGGTGTTGCTGGCGCATACGGCGTCGTACTTGTTATTGATGAAGCATCGCGTAAAGGACATAGTGCGCAAGAGTTAGAAGATAACCTTGATTTACTTCGCGATGCACGTCCAACGGCAGTTAACTTGGCCTGGGCTGTTGAGAAGATCCGTAAACATTTGCCAGAAGGCCGCGACGCAGTTCTTGCCGCTGCGCACCAGTTAGCAAGTGAAGATAAGCAATCGAGTACCGATATGGGAAATATCGGAGCGGATTGGCTGATCAATAAACTGGGAAGCAAACCAATGACTTTATTGACCCATTGCAATACAGGGTCGCTTGCTACAACCGGTACCGGTACCGCGCTAGGTGTTATTAAAGAGATGCATAAGCGTGGATTTGTGAAAGAAGTTTATGCAGATGAAACTCGTCCGCTACTTCAAGGCTCACGTTTAACCGCATGGGAATTGATGAAATCTGAAATTCCTTATCGCATTGAACCTGATGGAGCCGCAGCGATGGCGATCCTGAGTGGTCGCATTGACGCTGCGCTTATCGGCGCAGATCGAATTGCTAAAAACGGTGATTCTGCAAACAAGATTGGTTCGCTAAGTGTCGCTCTTGCTTGTCATGCTGCAGGAATTCCATTTCTCGTGGTTGCACCAGAATCAACAGTTGATCGCAGCATCAAAACCGGAAGTGAAATACATATCGAGATACGTGGAGATGAAGAGTTAACACATTTCAAGGGAATCCAAGTCGCACCAATTGGAGCCAAGACCTTTAATCCAGCTTTTGACGTCACACCAGCAAAGTACATAAGTGCAGTCATAACCGAGAAACAATCCTACGAAATAGCAGAAGGCCAAACACTATGAGTGATCTAAAGCCATTACACGACCTCGTCGCACGTTCACAGAAGATCGGTGCCGATCAATCAATGGTTGTTTACGGAGGCGGAAACACATCTAGTAAAGGTGAAGTTAAAGACCATCTCGGTCGCCTTAAGAAAGTTCTCTGGGTTAAAGGATCTGGCGCAGATATGCAGTACGCCATCGATCGAGATTACCCAGCGCTATACCTCGAAGAGCTACTAGCGCTACGCGATTTCGACGCTTTAGACGATGACACGATGGTTGATTATGTAACTCGAGCGCTGGTTGATCCAACTTCCCGCCGTCCATCTATCGAAACACTTTTGCACGGTTTTCTTCCTGCTAAACATATTGACCACGTGCATGCCGATGCGATCTGTGCGCTCACCAATCATCCGCAAGGAGAAAAAGCAGTTCGTGAAGCGCTCGGTGAAGAATTCGCATATGTAGATTGGATTCGTCCTGGCTTTGAACTTTCAAAGCTAGTTGGCGGTTTAAGCGATTACGCTGGTGTAGTTCTTGCTCATCACGGCCTAGTTGTTTGGGATGAAGATTCAGATCGTTGTTACCAAAAGACTCTTGATGCAGTGGCCTTAGCGGATAAGTACTTGGATTCGCTTAATAAACGACCAGCGGCGAACTTCCAACATCAAGATCTGCCTGACGAAGAGTTAAAGGACTTACTTCTAAAGTTGCGCGGAACCCTTGGTAAGAAGCAGTTACTAAGAACAGATACTCGTTTGGCCGAAATTGCATCACGTCCAGACCTGAAGAAGGTCTTGGCTCTAGGTGCATCAAGTGCTGATCACATGCTGCGTATCCGCCCTAAGTCAGCAACAGTAACTTTGGAAGATACTGAAACCGGAATCAATGAATTCCGCGAGAACTACAGCGCATATTTTGAAGCAAATAAATCTTTGCTGCCCGCTGGTTACACAAGCCACGGAAATGACCCACGCGTAATTCTTGTTCCAGGCGTAGGTGCGGTTACTGCCGCAACAACAATTAAAGAGAATGTGATGCTGGCAGATATTGCTTCACATACTCACAAGGTTGCAGCACGAGTCATAGATGTATTTGGCGACGGAGACACAATCTCTGATGCAGAAATCTTTGGTTTTGATTACTGGCCAATGGAGTTATTTAAGTTAAAGAATAAGCCAGCTCCAGCACAACTAGATGGACACATCATTATCGTTACAGGTGCCGGAAGTGGCATTGGACGAGGCGTTGCTCTTGAACTCGGAAAACGTGGTGCTCATGTAGTTCTCGCAGATATCGAAGAAAAAGGACTTCTTGAAGTCGAAAAAGAGTTTGCCGAGAATAAATGCAATCCGCCGCTATTGGTATTGGGTGATCAGTCAAAGGAAGCAGATGTTCAGGCGACAGTTACAAAAACCATTAAGCATTTCGGTGGACTTGATGGCGCTGTAATTAACGCTGGTATTGGTATCAGCGACAAACTTGAAGACTTGGATGTTGAAAAATGGCGCCGCGGTTTAGATATAAATCTTTCTAGCGCATTTATGTTGACTAAAGAAGCGATGAAGGTTATGCGCAAGCAGAAGATGGGCGGCTCGATCGTTTACATCGCGAGCAAAAATGCTTTTGCACCAGGTGCAGGATTTGGTGGTTATTCAGTTAGCAAGGCTGGAATGTTGCAGTTGATGCGCATCGCTGCCCTTGAAGGTGGAAACGCTGGAATTCGCTTCAACGGAATCAATCCTGATGCAGTCTTCGACAACAGTAAATTGTGGGAAGGCGGTATTCGCGAACAACGTGCAGCTGCACATGGAGTGAAACCAGAGGAACTAGAGGACTTCTACGCCTCTCGAAATCTGCTAAATGCACGTGTAAGAAGCCTAGATGTGGCCCGTGCCGCAGCATTCTTCTTAAGTGATGAATCTTCACGCACAACAGGAAGCGTTATCGCCGTGGATGGTGGTGTTGCGGCAGCATTTCCTAGGTAGATAATTGCCCATGGCAAATGGGGAGGCGCTTTAGTGGATCGTATCTACGTAACCTATAAATTCACTGGCGAAGACCCAAAGGCGGTAGCTGATGTAATTCGTGCTGAACAGACGATCGAATTTCCCTATGAATTAGCTCCAAGTTGGATTCAGGAAGAAGTCGTTGGAAAAGTTGAGGAGATCTCATCCTCAGATAAAACCAACCACTTAATTACTATTTCCTATAACCCAGATGTAACTGGTGGAGAATTAAACCAATTTCTCAACGTGCTCTGGGGAAATGTTTCACTATTCCCTAATGTAAGAATTGTTGACTTAAAACTGCCCGATTCCTTCCTCGCGAAATTTAGCGGACCCCGTTTTGGTATTAGGGGACTGCGTAAATTGCTTGGCGCAGAAACCCGCCCCTTGGTATCAACTGCCCTAAAGCCAATGGGATCGGATGCGCAGACACTTGCAGAAATGGCCCGCACTTTAGCTTTAGCGGGATTTGATTTGATTAAGGATGACCACAGCCTGGCCAATCAACCATGGGCAACTTGGAAAGATCGGGTTACTTTAATTTCTCGTGCAGTGAAAGAAGCCAATGAAGTTACCGGTGGAAAATCAATTTACGCACCGAGCCTCAATCTTCCCTTTGATCAGATAGTTGATGCCGCACACACTGCAAAAGATTTAGGTGCCGGCGCACTGTTGATTCTTCCCGGCATAACTGGCTTTGATTCGCTACGAAAAATTGCATCCGATGGATCGATCGCACTTCCTATTCAGGGACACCCAGCAATGTTGGGCTCGTTAATAACTTCTAAATATGAAGGCATTTCACACGGAATTGTCTTGGGAACGTTGATGAGACTTGCCGGAGCTGACATCACGATCTTCCCAAATACCGGGGGACGCTTTGCTTTCACCAGCGAACATTGCCTCGATATAACAGAACGTTCCCGGGAAAAACTTGGCAAGTTAAACCCAATGTTTGTCGCTCCTGCAGGTGGAATGAACTTAGAGCGGATTCCAGAGATGATAAAGATGTATGGCAATGACAGCGCGCTACTGATTGGTGGAGCGCTTTCGCGCGGAAACCTCGCAGATAACGCGGCTCGCATGTGCGAATTGGTGCGCGCCTACTAAACTTAGCCACATCATGTGGAAAAGGTTAAAGAAGTTATTTGCCGACCGTCGGGTTTGGGTGCGTCAAATACTCGTTGCCGGCCTTGCTGGCGCTGTCGCCTGGCAAGTTGGCGATCTACTTGTTGAAAATGGTGGGGTAGTTGCGGCAATTGTCTGCACCTTATCTATCCGCATCTCACTGCATAAATCAGTCCGTGAAGGTTTCGGGCAGATAGTTGGAACCGCCATTGGCGCAACCGTTGCATTAATCAACGTATCTATCTTTGATTTCGGCTTTATCGCCGTTGGTTTAACGGTTATCTTCTGCGCAGTTGTCGCGCGCGCACTTCACTTAGGTGAAGTGGCATCGGTAAATGTCCCTGTTACCGCACTCATCGTTATCGGTCCTGGAATCAGCGGAACAACTGCGGCACACCGTCTTGGCTCAACTTTAATTGGAGCAGCCATTGCGATCGTGTTCTCCTATTTCTCTCACGCTAAAACTCCAGTTGGTCGCGCAATTGATCAGATCACCGATGTAAGCACAAAGGCTGCAGAACTCTTAGCGCAAATGTCGGAAGGTGTTGCCGCCGGTTACACCCAGAAAGAAGCAGGCAATTGGTTAGCTAAAGCAAGGTTGTTAATGGAAGCAGTCCCTGCGATACGTGCACAATCAGTTGAAGCGCGCGGACATGCCAGATGGTTTCCAACAGCAGAGAAAGATGTAGCTGAAGAAGTTTATGTTCAAGGTATCGCCATCGAGCACACTCTTGTTCAGGTGCGCACGATTGCGCGAACTCTCTTTGACTCTGCAGTCAGCGGAGGTATCGCTGATTCCACCAAGAAGCAGATCGCAGTTGCGCTATCTGCTGCAAGTTATGCAATCTCATCCAAGATAGATGATGAAGAAGCATTCGAAACTACAACGACGGCGACAGATGATGCACGTGAGGCCGGTGCAGCACTTGCCGAATCCCTAATCGAAGATGCAAAAGATGCTGATCAAGAACAGATCATTCGTGGACTTTCGATGGTTGCAAATATCGAACGCATCGCTGATTCCTTAGATCAAAACTCTCCAGCACTTAAAGATGTAATAACCCCTGATGAGCCAGCCCACGCCAAAGTGATGGCGGTGTCACCGATTGATCAGACCCTTAAACTCAATAAGCGCCTGACGAAACGTTTCAAAGGGGTCATGCGTAAGTACTTCTGAGCGTAAAACCTCGATTTGCCATATACCCCTAGGGGTATGCTAGATTGTCTCCATAAGCACCTCACAAAGGAGTCAATATGTGTTCTCGAGTTATCTGCCAAAACTGCAAGAAGTACACCTGGTCTGGCTGCGGTCAGCACATC
>JBIIUL010000114.1:0-2950 GCA_044340015.1 Candidatus Planktophila sp. | reverse complement strand
GAGGCGACAAAGTTGGCTGGAGCTGCCGGCACAAAGGGAACTCAAGACTTGGCCGTTGCAGATAAGTTGATCGCAAAGATCGATGAAATTGCCGAGATCTTTTGGGCCACTAAAAAAGCCTAATAAGAATGGCTTAATTATCTGAAGATTTAATTAAAGATTGCGCGGCGGTGCGGGCGAGGAAAGATACTCGCTCCACCGCCGTTCTTTCTATTATGGCAAAAGCGATATGGCGTTCACCTTCATAGATATCGCATTCAAAGATCATCGAACGCCCATCCATTTCCGTACAGCGCGCGGCTCCGCGAATTTCAGAACCAATACCAACTGAATCAATTACCGAGATATCGAATTTATCTACGATCGTTGTCTCGCCTGTTTCTAAATACTCGCTCAGCGCTGCAACACATGCGCTCTCCATCACGCTCATCAAATGGCCGGGCGCAAGAATTGGTAGATCAGATATTCCCATTGCTAGACAGGTATCGCCTGGGCGAACGGTCATTACCGAGAAACCTACTGCTCCGATTACTTCTTCAGCTGGGCGCATAAATCTTGAATTACTTTTCGTCGTCGATGAAGTGCTGAACGTGAGTTTGTTCAATCTGAATTTCGCGATGTTCCACGTTGCCGAATTCATCGATTTCAATTGAAATTTCGGTCATGCTGTATTGCGTTACGACTTCAGTAACGCCCGCACCACTTGCTTGGCGCAGGAGTTCTTCGTGGATACTGCGATGTAAATCTTCCGGGGCTTTCTCATCGCAAGAACGGCGCAGCACATCCTGCAAAAGGGTATGCATCGCTTGCTCGTGCTCAACTTCTGCGCGACAAGCAGCGCAAGTATTTAAGTGAGATTCAATCGCTTGTGGGTTATGGGTCTCTTCAACAACGCCTTCGATAATAAAGACAACGGAGGAGAGAACCTCAATACATGGAATCTCTTCGAGATGGCTCATGCCTTCTCCCCCTTTCCGCTCTTATCTTTATTTTTTGAGTCAGTGGAGTAACCAAGTTCTTTTGCATAATCGGCTAACTTCTCGCGCAGTAATTTACGTCCGCGGTGCAGACGTGACATCACTGTGCCGGCAGGAACATCGACGATATCTGCAATCTCTTTATAGGAAAAACCTTCTACATCTGCTAAGTAAACGGCGATACGAAATTCTTCTGGGATCTCTTGCAGTGCGCGTTTGATATCGCTATCAGGCAAATTCTCTAGCGCTTCTACTTCTGCAGATTTTCCGAGATCACTTGTGTGTGATTGCGCCTCAGCTAACTGCCAATCTTCGAGTTCGCCAGCAGCAAGTTGTGGGCGGCGTTGATCTTTACGATAAGAATTAATGAATGTGGTTGTAAGCACGCGATAGAGCCAAGCGCGTAAGTTGGTGCCTTCTTCAAATTGGTGAAATGAGTTAAAGGCTTTTAGATATGTATCTTGAACTAGATCGCGCGCATCTTCGGGGTTCTTTGTATAACGAAGCGCTGCTGCATATAACTGGTCCATAAACACGATGGCATCGCGCTCGAACCGAGTATTGCGATCGGAAGCGCTCTCTAGGACTAGATCTTTAGATGCCATCTCTTACACACTATCCCAAAGTCTTAGAAATCGCTCTTTATGAGTGCTCAACGCCGAACCTTAGAAGAGGGTCTGCGCCTCACCCAGTTCGATCTCAGCAATCAATTCGGGGCCGTTATTTGCCACCAGATTTACCCGCGATGAAACTGGTCTAGTTACCAAACCGGCGGCCGGATCTGGGTTCTGCATTAGCGCAATTAAATCTTCGATCTCGCGATTTTTTGGATCTAACCAATCGCTCCATTTAGCGCGCTCCATAAATACCGGCATTCGGCTATGGATTGTTGCTAACTCGCCAACTGCTTCGCGAGTAATAATCGCAGCAGATTGAATCTCTTCGCCTTTCTCATTCTTCCAGGTACTCCAGATTCCAGCGATCGAAAGTGATCTGTTGGGTTCTGCAGAAGTTATATAGAAAGGTTGTTTTGGTGGGTACTTACCGAGTGATGTTGCCCATTCGTAATATCCAGTTGCCGGAATTAAACAACGCGTCGTGCGAAATGCTTGGCGAAATGTTGGCTTCTCATGAATTGATTCGCTACGTGCATTGATTGCATGTGATTGCGATGCACGCGCTTCGGCAAAGTTCTTCTGCCACGGAGCGATGATTCCCCAAGATGCGCTATCCAATATTCTCTCCAAAGAATTGGAATTGCTGGGCGTATCGCGAATAATGTAAATCTCATTGGTCGGTGCGATATTCCAATTTAGCGGTAGAGATGCATCCAGGGTCGAACCATCGAGATCAAATTCCCCGATGATCTCGTCCATCTCCTGCGCTCTGGCATAACGACCGCACATAGGTAGAGAGTAGACTGTTGCTTATGCTCTGGCCCGCTCCATTTCGTGGAGATAAGAAAGTCAGCGCGCGAGTAGTAATCCCGGGTTCAAAATCGGTGACCAACCGCGCGTTAATTCTTGCTGCGCAAGCCCAGAGCCCTTCGCTTTTAAAGCGCCCACTTGTTTCACGCGATACCGAGTTAATGGTTGCCGGGCTTCGCGCGATGGGCGTCGGCATTAAAGATGCACAGGTGGATGGCGACCTAGCTTGGGAGATAACTCCTGCGCCACTTCGCGGTCCTGCAAAGGTTGATGTTGGAAATGCCGGAACTGTTATGCGCTTCTTGCCGCCACTTGCCGCGTTAGCAACTGGTGAAGTCGCCTTTGATGGCGATCCACGCTCCTACGAAAGACCACTTGGCCCCGTCATTAAGGCGCTTGAAGAGCTAGGTGTCTCAGTAGATCACGACAACCGTTATAGCTTGCCGCTGACATTACATGGCACAGGTTCAATTCCCGGCGGTGCGTTAACAATAGATGCAACTGCGTCAAGCCAATTCTTATCTGCCCTGCTATTGGTTGCACCTA
>JBIIUL010000026.1:0-11877 GCA_044340015.1 Candidatus Planktophila sp. | reverse complement strand
TGGATCTGCCGATCAACCCGCTCTGTTCAGAAGAGTGCCTCGGCCTCTGCCCGGATTGTGGCCAGAAGTGGGCAGATCTGCCGGAAGGCCACCAACACGAGGCGATTGACGCTCGCTGGGCAGGTCTGGCTGGACTGGATTTTAAGAAAACGGATGAATAAGGGATACTTACCTCCTAACCGAGTTAAGCCAATTTTTACCAATAGGTTTAAAAGAGATTAAGGACGATTACCGTGCCAGTTCCAAAGCGAAAGATGTCTCGTTCGAAGACTCGCTCACGCCGCTCAATGTGGAAGACAACTGCAGCATCTCTTGCAGCATGCCCACAGTGCCAGCAGCCAAAGCTCACACACACAGCATGCCCAACCTGCGGAACATATAACCGCCGCCAGGTTCTCGAGGTCTGATCTGTTCTCTTCTTTAACTGCGCAACTCGGGATCTCGTTAAAGCCCGAATTGCTCGAGTTAGCTTTTACCCACCGCTCATTTGCATATGAGTCCGGTGCTAAAGAAACAAATGAACGTTTAGAATTTTTAGGTGATTCAGTACTGGGTTTAATTGTTACTGAAGAGCTTTATCTTCGCTATCCAGATTTAGATGAGTCACGTTTATCTCCGCTGAGATCTGGAATTGTAAATATGCGCGCGCTCGCAGATATTGCGCGCACACTTGAACTTGGAAAATATATTCGCCTCGGAAAAGGTGAAGAAGTCACCGGCGGGCGCGATAAGAACTCACTTCTCGCTGATGCTCTAGAAGCCTTAATCGGCGCCATTTATCTCGAGTGTGGATTTGCAACAACTACTACCGTCGTTCGCGCGCTAATTAATGAGACCCTCGAAAGCGCCATGGCAAAGGGCGCCGGACTAGATGGCAAGACCGCGCTCCAAGAATTAGTTTCATCACTTGGAAAAGGCACCCTTGAATATTTAGTAACTGAAGAAGGCCCAGATCACGATAAGAGTTTCACCGCTATAGCGATGGTCTCGGGTGAAGCAGTGGCGCAAGGTATCGGTAAGAGCAAACGCGAAGCAGAGCAATCGGCGGCGCGTTCTGCCTACGAAATTCTCGCAACCCTCAAGTAGTACTTCACTCGCGTCTCGTACATAAAGACGCCACCTAAACGGTAGGTTTACGCCGTGTATTTAAAGAGTATGACGCTTAAAGGATTTAAATCCTTCGCGTCGGCAACGACGCTTCGCCTGGAACCGGGCATCACTTGCGTCGTCGGTCCTAACGGCTCTGGAAAATCAAACGTTGTAGATGCCCTTACTTGGGTTATGGGCGAGCAAGGTGCGAAATCACTTCGCGGTGGCAAGATGGAAGATGTCATCTTTGCTGGAACAAGTGGTCGCGCACCACTTGGTCGCGCAGAAGTTTCGCTAACGATCGATAACACCGATGGCGCCCTACCAATTGATTACACCGAAGTAACAATTTCCCGCATTCTCTTCCGCAACGGTCAGAGCGAGTACCAAATAAATGGTGAAGCGTCACGTTTATTAGATATCCAAGAGTTGTTAAGCGATTCCGGTATCGGTCGCGAAATGCACGTAATCGTTGGCCAAGGCCAACTAGATGCAATTTTGATGGCTACTCCCGAAGAACGCCGTGGATTTATTGAAGAAGCAGCCGGCGTACTTAAACATCGCAAACGTAAAGAGAAAGCGCTACGCAAGCTAGATTCAATGCAAGCGAACTTAGCTCGCGTTCAAGACCTAACTGTCGAACTTCGTCGCCAACTGCGACCACTTGGTAAGCAGGCAGAAGTTGCCAAGAAGGCGGCAACAATTCAGGCAGATCTTCGTGATGCCAAGTTGCGTTTGCTCGCCGATGATTTCATCTCGCTTTCCAAAACTCTCGATGCTGAAGTTGCCGATGAGACCGCACTTCGTGAACGTCGCTCACTCGTTGAAGCTGAGTTAGACAAAGTTAGATCTCGCGAAGAATCACTCGATGCACAAGCTGCTTTCGAAAGCCCGCTTCTAATTGCAGCACAAGAAAATTTCTACGCACTCAGCGCGCTTCGTGAAAAATTCCGCGGAACCCAATCACTTGCGCAAGAGCGCTCACGTTTCTTAGCTGAAGAGGCAGAAGAAGCGCGTAGCGCAGGCCGTGACCCAGAAGCACTTGATCAAGAAGCGCTAGCACTGCGTCAGCAAGAGGCACAACTGCGTAGCGAAGTTCAGACTGCGCAAGCGCATCTACAAGCGACAACTTCGAAACTCGCCAGTGCAGAACAATCTTTAAAAGTTGAGGAAGATAAGATCGCCGCAGCGATGCGCGCTATCGCCGATCAACGCGAAGGAACTGCGCGCCAAGAGGGCCACATCAAATCACTGGCCGCTCGACTAGAAGCGATCGCTGAAGAAATTGCTCGTTTAGTAAAAGCGCGCGATGAAGCGCAATCACGTGCTGAAAGTGCACAACGCCACTATTCAACTCTAGAGATGGATATCGCTGGGGCAGATGCCGGAGAACTCGGGCTCGACTCTGAGTTTGAGGTTGCTAAGCGATCTTTAGATGGCGCTAAAGCCCATCTCAACTCCCTTATTGAGGCAGAACGCGCCGCCGATCGTGAGCGAAATGCAATCGAATCTAAGTTAGAGGCGATGCTACTTACTTCGCAATCACGCGATGGTGGGGCAGCGCTAGTTCGTGATTCGCGTGGCTTAACAATTCTCGGAAGTATTGCATCCCTGGTTCAAATCGATTCTGGTTGGGAATCTGCAACTGCTGCAGCGCTGGGCACTCTCTCCGATGCGATTGTTGTTCGCGACTTGAATTCTGCAATCAGCGCTTTAACAACGATGCGCTCTGAGAACTTGGGTCAAGCAGATGTGCTTGTCTATCAGCCAGGTTCACATAGTTCTACAACCGTTCCGGCTGGTCTAACTGCGCTTACCTCACATGTACGTTCTTCCGAGATCTCCGAGCTCCTTGCCTCGCTTCTCTCTAACACGGTAGTTGCAGATAATGCGCGCGAGGCGGAAGGCATTCTTCGCTCCCATCCAAGCGTCACTGTTGTCACGCGCTATGGCGATGTAATCACCGCAAAGCGTGCCCGAGGTGGATCAGCATCATCTACTTCTCTTATTGAGATCAACGCTCTGGTCCAGGAGTTACAGGCCAAGTTAGAAACCATTACCCATAACTGCGATCGCATCAAATTTGAAATTTCAACAGCGCAGGGCGATGTAGAAAGCAAACAGAGCACTTTTGATATTGCGCTGTCAAAGTTAAATGAATCTGATGCGCGTATTTCTGCCTTCACTGAGCAACTAGCGGTTGCTGGTCAGAATATGAAGTCTGCATCTGCTGAAGTTGAGCGCTTAAATGCAGCGATCGCTGAAGCGAATTCCGCTAAAGGTCGCGATGAAAATGAACTTTCGATCGCATCAGCGCAATTGCAACAACGCGGTGAAATTGGCGAACCAGATCACAGCACCGCCGAAAACTTGCGAAATGAAGTTTCACTTGCGCGAACTTCGGAGGTAGAAGCGCGCCTTGCGGTTCGCACTAGCGAAGAACGCGTTGACTCAATTGCTGCGCGCGCCAAAGCCCTTGAGGATTCCGCTAACGCCGAACGTGAGGCTTCAGAACGCGCAGTATCTCGACGTGGTGCACGTGCACGCGGTGCGCTGATCTCCTCTGCAATTGCAGAAGCCGCCTACGAAGCGTTGATCCATATTGAGCGCTCTATCGCAAAGGCTGCAACAGAGCGTGCTCGCTTGGAGGCATCACGTTCTGATCGTGAAGGCGAAACGCTTACAGTGCGTTCACGTGGTCGAGAACTCGCCTCTGAACTTGAGCAGTTAACTTCTTCAGTTCACAAAGATGAGATAGCTCGCGCTGAACAACGTATGCGCATCGAAGCGCTCGAGAGCAAGGCAGTTGAAGAACTTGGCGTTGACATGACCACGTTGGTAAATGAATACGGACCTCAGAACGATGTACCAACATTTATCGAGACCGAAACCGGCGAAATTGTTGCGACTGAATTGATCCCGTATCGCCGCGATCAGCAAGAAAAGCGCTTGGCTGCGACAGAGCGATCATTAACTTTGCTTGGAAAAATCAACCCATTGGCTCTTGAAGAATACAACGCACTTGAAGAGCGCCTTAAATTCTTGGCAGAGCAGCTAGAAGATCTGAAGCGCACCAAGAAAGATCTGCTAGATATTATTAAAGAAGTAGATGATCGCGTTCAGCAAATCTTCATGGAGGCTTACGAAGAAACCGCTAAACACTTCGAAGATATCTTTGCTCGCTTATTCCCTGGCGGTGATGGCCGACTAATTCTTACAAATCCTGATGATCTTCTTAATACAGGCGTTGACGTCGAAGCGCGTCCACCAGGAAAGCGAATCAAGCGCCTCTCACTACTTTCAGGCGGCGAGAAGTCACTGACAGCAGTTGCCATGTTGGTAGCGATCTTCAAAGCGCGTCCAAGTCCTTTCTACGTACTAGATGAAGTTGAAGCAGCTCTTGATGATGTGAACCTGGGCCGCTTGCTCGTAATCCTCGAAGAACTTCGTGAGAGTTCACAGTTGATCATCATCACTCACCAGAAGCGCACCATGGAGATTGCTGATGCGCTCTATGGCGTAACCATGCGCGGTGATGGCGTAACTGAGGTTATCTCACAGCGCCTGCGCGAATCTGATACCGCTTAAGGTTTTCTAAGTAATGGGTATTTTCAGTAAATTCATCTCGAAGATCAAGGGCGTTTCGACCGCTGACCCAATTGATTGGCAGGAACTTGAGGCCGAACTACTTGCTGCAGATCTTGGACCATCTCTGACAACTGCAATCATCAAAGATGCAAAATCAATTAAGGGTGATGATGCTCTCGCCTCGCTGACTCAGATTCTCAATTCAAAGCTTTCTAACAAATCTCGCACTCTAAATAACGTCGCTGCGACATCTGCTCTGATTGTTGTCGGGGTTAATGGCACCGGCAAAACAACATCAGTTGCAAAGTTAGCCGCTTCCTTAAAAGGTTCTGGAACTTCAGTAATTCTGGCTGCCGCCGATACTTTTCGTGCTGCTGCTGTAGAACAGTTGCAAACATGGGGCGCACGTATCGGAGTTGAAGTAATCGCTGGTAAAGATGGGGCCGAACCGGCATCTGTCGTATTTGATGCGGCGGTACGCGCTGGCGAAGAAAATGTTGATTTCTTATTAGTTGATACTGCAGGGCGACTTCACAATAAGAACGATTTAATGGCTGAACTCGGCAAGGTAAAGCGTGTAATTGAAAAATCACTACCTGTCTCTGAGGTGCTATTGGTAATTGATGCAACAACTGGTCAAAATGGAATAACTCAGGCAAAGATTTTTACCGAAGCAGTCGATGTAACTGGTTTGATCGTTACTAAATTAGATGGCAGTGCCCGCGGGGGAGTAGCCCTAGCCATTGAAAACGCTCTCGATATTCCAATTAAATTTGTGGGCAATGGCGAGGCGGAATCAGATTTCGCCGCCTTTGACGCACAGCGGTATATCGCAGGCTTGATTGGCGAATAGATAGCCCTTTTGCGCTATTGATGTTACACAGATGTAACACAAGGCTGGATATTGTGACCGGGTCTTAACCTCCTTTGCTATCTACCGTAACGGCGCTCAGAGATTGTTTGCCTCATCTCAACGGTGAGCGTCTTACTTATCTGATACGAGGTTAAATATGGAAGAAGTAGTTCTTAACACTGGTGATACCGCCTGGATGCTTATTAGCGCCGGGTTAGTCACTCTTATGATTCCCGGATTGGCCCTCTTCTATGGAGGAATGGTTCGTGTAAAAAGTGTTTTAAATATGATGATGATGTCATTTGGCGCACTTGCATTGGTATTCACTCTTTGGATCATCTTTGGTTTCTCACTTGTATTTGGAGATTCAGTCGGTGGTCGAGGACTCATTGGAGATGTCTCTGAATTCTTCCTACTAAAGGGCCTTGATAATTCAACTGCTCTTATTGGAACTATTCCTGCCGCCGTCTTCATCGCCTTCCAAGGAATTTTTGCCGCAATAACTGTTGCGCTGATTTCCGGAGCAATTGCAGACCGTGCGAAATTTGGGGCATGGATGTTCTTTGCCGGCCTCTGGGCAACTCTTGTTTACTTCCCAGTTGCACATTGGGTCTTCGCCTTCGATGATTTTGTAGCAGAGACTGGCGGATGGATTGCCAATGATCTAGGGGCGCTCGACTTCGCAGGTGGAACTGCAGTTCACATCAATGCCGGTGCTGCAGGGCTAGCGATCGCTATTGTGCTTGGAAAGCGAATTGGCTTTGGAAAATCCCCAATGCGACCACATAACCTGCCACTAGTAATGCTTGGTGCAGCTCTTCTCTGGTTTGGTTGGTTTGGATTTAACGCAGGATCTGCAGTCGCATCAAATGGAACTGCTGGCTTAGCACTTCTAAATACAATCGGTGCAACCGTAGCTGCAGTACTTGCTTGGTTACTTGTTGAGAAAATTCGCGATGGCCATGCAACGAGCCTTGGTGCAGCATCTGGAGTTGTGGCAGGACTTGTGGCAATTACTCCAGCATGTGCCGCAGTGGGTGCAAGCGGAGCTTTAGCTATCGGTTTCGTTGCAGGCATCGTCTGCGCGCTATCTGTCGGACTCAAGTTCAAGTTTGGATTTGATGACTCGCTAGATGTTGTTGCAGTTCACCTTGTTGGCGGAATCATCGGCACAATGATGATCGGCCTTGTAGGAGTAGATGTTGGACTCTTCAATGGTGGTGGAACAGAGCAACTTGGTAAGCAGGCGATCGGTGTTGTAGCTGTTTTTGCTTACTCATTTATACTCAGTTTAATTCTCGCCAAGATTGTGGATCTCATTATGGGATTTCGTATCTCGGAGGCCGAGGAGATCTCTGGTATCGATCTGGTAATTCACGCAGAGCGTGGTTACGAATTAACCGATAACACACAAGGTGGCGCCTTCGGTGCTACAAAGGGGGCATAGAGATGAAGCTAATTACTGCAATCCTCAAGCCATTTAAGCTCGATGATGTTAAAGATGCTCTGCAAGCAGCAGGCGTCACCGGCATGACTGTCTCCGAAGCAAGTGGCTTTGGGCGTCAACGCGGTCACACCGAGGTTTATCGCGGTGCGGAATACACAGTCGACCTAGTACCGAAAGTTCGTCTTGAAGTACTAGTCGATGACAAAGATGCGGCGGCGATTGTCGATGTAATCGTTAAGGCGGCTTCGACTGGATCTATCGGCGATGGAAAAGTTTGGACAACGCCAGTTGATTCAATCGTTCGCGTAAGAACTGGTGAACGCGGCACAGATGCGATCTAGGGGGTAAGGCAAGTAAGTAGGGTAGATACATGGCTACACGTGAGCGAAGGGAACGATCGAACGAGAGCGATCGCTTCCTTCGCTCACTCTATATGGGTGCAGTAACCGAAACATCCGGTGTTGCACTAGCCGCTGTTGGCGGTTATGGCCGAGGCGAGTTATCTCCAGGCTCCGATCTAGACATTCTCTTTCTTCACAATGGAAAAATCGACGAGAAGACTCTTGGAGATCTTGTAAACAAAGTTCTCTATCCGCTTTGGGATAAATCTTTCAAGGTAGATCACTCGGTGCGTACCCGCACGCAAACTAGAGAAAGTGCAAATACTGATTTGAAAGTCGCCCTCGGGCTATTGGATATTCGATTGATTTGTGGGGATCAAGATCTAGTCGCTGCGGTACAACACGATGCGCTCGATGAATGGCGAAGTAATTCAAGAGAGCGCCTTCCGCAACTGCGCAGTTCGCTCATTGAGCGACATAAAAGAGCTGGCGACCTGGCATATCTTCTTGAGCCTGATTTGAAGGAGGCGCGCGGCGGTCTACGCGATATCAATGCCTTGCGTGCAATCTCAATTTCTGGCGCTGCATTGGTTTCGTTAGAACATATCAGCAATGCTGAATCTATTTTGATGAGCGCTCGTGAAGCGCTCCATACGGTAACAGGGCGAGATAAAGATCGACTGCTATTTCAAGAGCAAGATAAAGTAGCCGAACTTCTCAAGTACGCGGATGCAGATGCCTTGATGTCAGAGATTGCACAAGCTGCCAGATCGGTCGACTATCTCCTTGAATCAACTTGGCACCGCTTAGATCATCGCAGTAAGGATGGTCTTGGTAGATTCCTCAAGAAACCACGTGTTACCCAAGTTGCTCAAGGAATTTCTATTGCTCATCAAGAAGTGCAAATCGATGAAGAATTTGATCTAGCGAAGGATCCACTAATTGGTCTACGTACTGCGGCAGTTGCAGCACAAGCCGGACTCCCGGTTTCACCTGCAACGTTGCAAAAACTGGCGCAGTCATATCGAGATGGTGCTGGAAAATTACCGAATCCATGGCCCAGAGCGGCGCGCGAAAATTTGATTGCGCTTATTGGTGCTGGTAATCCGATGGTACGAATTTGGGAGAGCCTAGATCAAGAGGAAATTCTCTTTGAATGGTTGCCTGAATGGAGATCGGTTCGCTCACTTCCACAACGCAACGCACTTCATAGACATACTGTAGATCGCCATATGGTTGAGACCGCTGCTTACGCAGCAGCTCTAACTAGAAAAGTGCACCGTCCCGATCTACTTCTCTTCGCCGCACTTTTCCACGATATTGGAAAAGGCACGCAAGAAGATCATTGCGATCGTGGCGAAATCTTAATTGAACCTCTAGCTCGTCGCGTCGGCTTTGATGAGAGCGATATCAAAACGCTTAAGTTACTTGTAAAACATCACCTACTTCTAAGCGCAACGGCTACTAGAAGAGATTTAGATGATCCAGCGACAATTGCCAGTGTTACTGCAGTAATTCCAGATCTCCAGACTCTCGAACTATTGCATGCGCTCAGTATCGCTGATGGTCAAGCAACCGGCCGCGCTGCATGGAGTGATTGGAAGGAGAGTCTTTTAAGCGATTTAGTTAGACGAGTTACCACGGCGCTCACTGATAACACAATTGCAAGCCAGCCCGAATTTACTGAAGAACAACGCGTTCTAGCCAACTCTGGAGAATTGCTAGTAACTATTGAGCCGCGCGATCCAGATTTTGCGATTGAGATTATCGCTCCTGATCAGACCGGACTTCTCTCGATTGTTGCCGGAGTTTTAAATCTTGCGAGATTTGATGTGCGATCGGCGCGTACCCAAACAATTGGCGCTAGCGCCATAATGAAATGGATTGTGAGTCCAAGCCAGTTTGCGCCATCTGTTGATGAGGAGACAATTAAAGAGGCGATCGCCCAAGCACTTATCGACGCTAGCGATCTGAAGGAGCGTATTGCTCGACGAATTGCAGATTATGCAAATATTCCATCAATTCCAGTCCCTTCACCGATTGTTGAGACATTTATGGATGCGGCAACGGATGCAACAATCATTGAAGTTAGAAGCCATGACAGACCGGCTCTGCTATTTGGAATCGGAGATGTGATTACCAATTCGCAAGTAGATATTCGCTCTGCGATCGTGACAACACTTGGCGCCGAGGCGATCGACACCCTTTATGTGACCGAAATTGGTGGGGGAGCGCTCTCTGCAGATCGCGCCCATGATTTAGCCGCTCGCCTAACCGCAGCGCTAGCCTGATAAAGCTTTCAAGTAGTATTGCCGCATTATGTTCGACAACCTTTCCTCCAAATTCTCAAACGCCTTTTCTTCACTGCGTTCTCGAGGAAAGATTTCTGCATCAGATATCGAAAATACTTGTTTAGAAGTCCGCACGGCGTTACTCGAGTCAGATGTCGCACTGCCAGTTGTAGATAGCTTTATCGAACGTATTCGAAGTAAATCGCTAGAAGCTCTGCCAAATCTGCAGTCGGGCACCAATCAAGCGCAAGCAATATTTGAGATCGTTAACGCTGAATTAGTAGAGATCCTAGGCGGATCAGCGCGCCGAGTTCGCTTTGCAAAGACGGCTCCGACGGTGATTATGTTGGCAGGTTTGCAAGGTGCAGGTAAAACTACTTTGGCCGGAAAACTCGCCAAGTTCTATGCCGAGCAAGGTAATACACCTTTACTTGTGGCATCAGATTTACAACGCCCAAATGCAGTTAACCAATTACAAGTAGTTGGTGAAAGCGTTGGCGTTCCGGTCTTTGCACCTGAACCGGGCAACGGTGTTGGCAATCCTGTAAAGGTTGCAGAGCAAGGTATCGCTTTCGCAAAATCGAAGTTGTACAACATGGTTATCGTAGATACCGCAGGTCGCCTAGGTGTAGATGCCGATTTGATGCGCGAAGCTATCTCTATCCGCGATGCAATTTCGCCAGATGAGATCCTTTTTGTTGTAGATGCAATGATCGGTCAAGACGCCGTCCGTACTGCGCAAGCGTTTCAGGATGGCGTCGGTTTTGATGGCGTAGTACTCACCAAGCTCGATGGCGATGCTCGTGGTGGAGCAGCGCTTTCAATTACACAATTAACCGGTAAACCAATCATGTTTTCATCTAGCGGTGAAAAACTTTCCGATTTCGACATCTTCTATCCCGACCGTATGGCATCGCGCATCTTGGGTCTTGGCGATGTCGCAACCTTGGCCGAGCAGGCAAAGAAAGCCTTTGATGGAGAAAGTTCTGCACGTCTAGAAGAGAAATTCGCGCGCGGCGATGACTTCACACTTGAAGATTTTCTTGAGCAGTTGGAAGCGATGTCGAAGATGGGTTCGATGTCGAAGTTACTAGGAATGTTGCCTGGCGCTGCTGGAATGAAGAAACAGATCGAGAATTTCGATGAATCCGAAGTCGTTCGCACCAAATCAATCGTTCAATCAATGACTCCACTTGAAAGACGCGATCCAAAGGTATTAAACGGATCTCGTCGGGCACGAATTGCCCTGGGCGCCGGTCGAAAAGTTCAAGATGTAAATTCTTTAGTTGATAAATTTGCCGCAGCGCAGAAGATGATGAAACAGATGCGCAGTGGAAAAGGGTTGCCACCTGGAATGGGCATGCCACCTGGGATGCCCGCACCTGTTCAGAAGGTCAGCCAGCAACCGGCTAAGAAGAAGTCGAAGTCAGGTAATCCAGCTAAACGCGCCCTCGAAGAAAAGGGTTAGGCCCCCGCTTAGTTACGCCTACTTATGCTTGGATTTCGCATCTACACGCGTAGATGGCAAGATTAGCCTCCTGTTGAGGGGCCCTCTACCCCCACAACATCCATATCCACAGTTGTATCGAATACATGCGCACCCCGCTGCATAGTTAAAGATGCGACACACTTTTTAGGAGCACTACTTCTTTGTCTACAAAAATTCGCTTAATGCGCATGGGAAAGATCCGCACACCATTTTTCCGCATAGTCGTAACAGATTCACGTAAAGCACGTAACGGACTTTCAATTGAGGAAATTGGCCGTTACGTTCCAGGACAAGAGCCATCAATCATGGAAGTTAACTCAGAGCGCGCGCAGTACTGGCTCGGAGTCGGCGCACAACCAACTGCCGCTGTAGAGGCGATCTTTAAGGTCACCGGCGATTGGCAGAAGTTCAAGGGCCTGCCGGGCACTGAAGGAACACTTAAGTTTGCAACACCAAAGCCAGCTAAGAGCATCGCTTACGAAGCAGCTGTTAAGCAAGCAATGGATGAGCCTAAAGAAGGCGCAACAACAATGAAGAAGAAGGCGCAAGAAAAGTTGGCTGCAAAGGCTAACCCTGCTCCGGTTGTTGAGGAAGTTGCCATTGTTGAAGAGGTTGCCGTTGAAGCGCCTGCAGATGTAGTGGTTGAAACTCCCGCTGAAGTGGTTGTAGAAACCCCAGCAGAGGCTGTAGTTGAAACTCCAGCAACTGAAGAGGCCGCTGAATAACAATGATGGACGAAGCTCTCGAGCACCTCGTTAAAGGAATCGTTGATAATCCTG
>JBIIUL010000113.1:0-3046 GCA_044340015.1 Candidatus Planktophila sp. | reverse complement strand
ATCGATCCAGTGTCCAACAGTTGTAGTCATAGCCTCATCCTATGACGGCAACCCCCGATTTATAAACGGTCCGAATATTGATACTGGCCACATCATGCGGCGCAACGGTGAGCGGGTTCTGCTCCAAGATCATCAAATCCGCCTGCATGCCCACTGCGATCTCGCCAAAACGCTTTTCATTAAAGCCCTGATAGGCAACGCCTGCGGTGTAGAAAGACAAACTCTCCTCCACCGAAATCGCCTCATGTGCGCTCCAACCTTCCGCCGGCCATTTATCTGGAGATTGCCTGTGGGTTGGGACAGCTAGCGCCAATAGAGGAATGTAAGAAGTAACTGGCCAATCGCTGCCGTAACTCATTCGCGCACCACTTTTAACCATCGACTTCAATTGATATTGGCGATTATTTCGTTCATCACCAATGCGCGGTGCGATAAGTTCTCTATTCATTGGATCTAAGTAAGTCCACAGAGGTTGGTAATTTGCGATCACACCAAGGGATGCAAAACGTGGCAGATCTGCTTCATCAATTAACTGCGCATGGGTAATAACAGGGCGGCGATCCCATTTGGGATTTGTTGCGGCCATCTTTTCAATCGTATCTAGCGCTTGCCGAGCTGCAGCATCGCCAATTGCATGGATATGTAGCTGATAACCCTGCGAATCAAATAGAACAGCAGCATCCAGAATTTCGTCATCGCTCCAGATCAATAGACCCTTCGATGTTGGATCATCAAGATAAGGCTCAAGCAGCGCCGCGGTTCCGGCCGATAACGCGCCATCGCCAATAATCTTTATCGTCTTACATGCCAACTTTGAATTCGGGCCAAGCGCCTTAACTTTTTCGCGAATCTTTGCAAAGTATTCGACGTTGGCGCGCCATGAATCTGGTTGCGCCAACATGTATAAATCCATATTGATCTTTAGCGCACCAGATTTATCTGCCGCTATATAAGCCTCTGCCATACCCGGAGTTACCCACGCATCGACAGATGCGGTTACTCCACTTTCTAAGTAACGCTTCGATGACCACTCAATCGCTGCTACATCATCTTCTAGTGTGCGCTCTGGCGCGTGTTTCATAATCAAATCCATCGCAGATGGCTCACGCAAAGTGCCGCGTGCTGAACCATCGGGGTTGCGCGCAATGGTGCCGCCATCAGGATCAACAGTTGCAGCAGTTATTCCAGCAATCTCAATAGCTCTGCTATTTACCCAAATCGTGTGGTGATCAACGGCCTGCAATACAACGGGGCGGTCGCTGACAACTTCATCTAACCAAGTTGCTAAGAAATCTCCACCGCTAACTGCAGCAGCTTCATAAGCACCGCCCACAATCCACGGTGCATTCGGATTAGCCTCTGCAAATCTCTTTACTTCAGCAACTATCTCAGCAACCGTCTGCAAGCCATTCACTAAAGGACCTTGCGCTTCACGACCACCAAAAAGCGGATGCGCATGTCCATCCATAAATGCCGGTGCCATAAATGCACCCTTTAGATCAATAAAGTTATCTCCGGGTTGCGCAGCGCCATTTATCTCAACGATCTTCTCGCCATCGATGCGCACAGAATCAGCAACGCAACCGATGCCACACCAAATAGTGCCGCCGCTAAAGAAAGTTGCCACTTGCGCCTCCACCCTAGTTTCTAGAAAACTCTAGAAAAGAATTGGCGCAAGTCTAGGGGTGGTGGGTTATTCGAGTTCCTTAGGCGCAGATATGGAAAGCGGCGGGATCGCCGGCTTATCTTCCTCAAGTTCCTTCATATTCTTATCTATCTCTTTGATGACCCGATCGATGCCGTACTCAGCTGCGATCAAGGCGCAGGATAAGAAACGGTTAAATTCGCGGCCATCGCGGGCGCCGAATAAAACCCCCGAAGTCTTCTGGCGATTGCTGACATGAAAGATGTAATCAGTTTCATCGGCAGATGCGGCAGCACCGTTCCACTTTGAGAAGGCCCACTCTTTGGTATTAAACATTCCGTTAAATAACACTCGCTGGGTTGTTAAAAGAACATCGCCGACTTCAGCGTATTTCTGAATCGGATCACCTGAAACATATGTACCGCGCGTTGCACCAACGCGATAACGAATACCTGCAACCACGGGAATACTCAACCCTTGGCTAGCTCCTTGGAAACTTCCGGCGCCACGACCTGCTTCGTGAAATTGACCTTGCGCAGTCCAGAGAACTATTTCGCCAGGCTTTTGAATTGTCTGATTAACAACAACATCTTCACCTTTAGCCGCCAACATAAATGCATCGCGCGCCTTTTGAAAGATTTCAATATCGCTCTGCCAATCAGTTAATTCGGCATCGTAAACTTCCATCGCGCCTTTATACGCGCGCTTGGCTTTCCATTTAGCGATAAATCCCATCACTTGATTCCATCCTTTACCGCTGTAGCCCGATCAATAGAGCATCCCACCAACTACTGAAAGTCTAAAGGTTTGGTCTGACATTTATCCACAGCAAAATAAAAAACCTAAGTCAGCAAACTAATCTGACTTAGGTTCCGTCCTGCGTACCGCTGTAGCTCAAAGGATAGAGCGCCCACCTAACTAATGGGAGTGTAGGGGTTCGAGTCCCCTCAGCGGTACGCACACCTAATGGCCACGCCGTAGTTAAGCGTGGCCATTAGTATTTTCTAACGCTAAGTAACTTTCGACGCCCTAAACTCACGCTATGAAGGCAATCTACTTCTCCGAATTTAAAGGCCTGCTAACGGTTAGAGATATCCCAGTCCCAACTGCAACAAACGATGGCGTAGTAATAAAAGTAGAAGCAACCGGTTTATGTCGCAGCGATTGGCATGCCTGGATGGGCCATGACTCTGACATTGTTCTACCGCATGTTCCAGGCCACGAATTCGCCGGCGTAATCTCTGAAATTGGTAAGACAGTTACAAAGTTTAAAGTCGGCGATCGTGTCACTGTTCCTTTTGTTTGCGGATGCGGAAAGTGCCAATACTGCTTGCGCGGTGATGCGCAGGTCTGTCCGACCCAAACTCAACCTGGCTTTACTGGCTTCGGTTCTTTCGCAGA
>JBIIUL010000025.1:0-12367 GCA_044340015.1 Candidatus Planktophila sp. | reverse complement strand
ATAAGAGATATCTAGAAACTAAGCGAGATAAGTTAAACCACGCGTTAGGAGCGCTCTAATGGCCGGACATGCCCCTGAAGTAAAGATTCCACAGATGCCACATCTCAAGGCGATTGTTATCACCGCTGCTTGGCATCCAGATATCTGCGATGCGCTAGTTGCCGGAGCAGTGCGTGGATTTAAAGAGTCGGGTATTGCAAGCCCCGTAGTGCGAACAGTTGCTGGTTCATTTGAACTGCCACTTGCTGCGCAGTTAGCTTTTGATGAAGGCTTCGATGTTACTGTGATCGTCGGATTAGTTCTACGCGGTGAAACCCCGCACTTTGATTATGTCTGCCAAGGCGTAACCCAAGGCGTAATGGATGTTTCGCTAAGCCGTTCTAAGCCCATTGGTTTTGGAGTACTTATGTGCGACAACCTAGAACAAGCAATTGCGCGCTCTGGTCTGCCTGGTAGCAAAGAAGATAAGGGTTATGACAGCGCACTTGCTGCACTTAGCGTGGTCAATAAAGGTTAAGTTGTGCCCGAACTTCCAGAGGTAGAAACAGTTCGCCGCGGCTTAGTTAGCCTCGTTAAGGGTTACAAAATTGTTGCGGCGCATGACTTACATCCGCGCGCACTAAAGCCCGAATCAATCGCACCTTTGAAATCGATTCAGGGTGCGAAGATAATTGACTTAAACCGACGCGGAAAGTTTCTCTGGTTTGTTTTGGATCGCCCACAAGTTCTGGTGGCTCATTTAGGTATGAGCGGGCAGTTTTTAATTCACCAGCAAGGCCACCCTAAGGCAAAACATGTTCGCGCAAAGTTTGATCTAACCAAGCAGATGCGCAAACGCGAGTTAGTCTTTAATGACCAGCGCACCTTTGGTTGGGTATCAGTTGAAGAAATTACCGATGGGGTTCCAAGTTCGGCGCAGCACATCGCACGCGATCCCTTTGATGCGCAATTTGATCTGCAAGAGACGATAGAAAAGTTTGCTAAGCGAAAAATTAGAATTAAAACCGCGCTCTTAAATCAAGAGATCATGAGCGGCGTCGGAAATATCTATGCGGATGAAACCCTTTGGAGGGCTAAGGTTCATCCCGAGATATCAACAGCCGATCTTTCCAAAAAGAAGATCGCTTCGATAATTAGTTTTGCAACAGAAGTTATGAGCGAGGCGATCGAACAAGGTGGCACATCATTTGATGACCTCTATATAAATGTGAATGGTGAAAGTGGATTCTTTGAGCAAGCCCTAGCGGCTTATGGGTGTACCGATGAGCCATGCCCGCGTTGCGGAACACCTATTCGTCGCATCACATTTGGTGCCAGATCATCACATTTTTGCCCACGCTGCCAGAAGAAATACAGGTAGATCACAGGATTAACCAGTAGCGTAGGCGCGTGCATGTGAACGAAGGAATTTTAAAGGCCCTTGAGGCTGAATCGATAGAGATTCTGCGTGAAACCGCCGCGGCCTTCAAGAACCCAGTGATGATGTATTCGATCGGAAAAGATTCTTCCGTTCTTCTCCATCTAGCGATAAAAGCTTTCTATCCCGCCCCAATTCCTTTTCGATTACTTCACATCGATACCACCTGGAAATTCAAAGAGATGATCTCCTTTCGCGACAAGATTGTCGCCGATCACAAATTGAATTTAATTGTTCATACCAACCAAGAAGGCGTAACTTCTGGGGCAAATCCATTCACAACTGGAATTTCTGAATATACCCGCATCATGAAAACTGTCGCGTTGCGTCAAGCCCTTGATCACTATGAAGTTGATGCCGCCATTGGTGGATCAAGACGTGATGAAGAAAAATCTCGGGCAAAAGAACGAATCTTTAGCGTTCGCGATGAAGGCCATAGCTGGAACCCGCGCAATCAACGCCCTGAACTCTGGCGTTCTTACAACACTCGTTTAGCGCCTGGTCAGACAATGCGCGTCTTTCCACTTTCGGATTGGACTGAAGGCGATATTTGGCGCTACATCGAACAAGAGAAAATTGAAGTCAATCCGCTTTACTTTGCAAAAAATCGACCAATGGTTAAGCGCGGTGACCAATTAATTATGGTCGATGATGATCGCTACCCACTTAACCCCGGAGAAGTTCCAGAGCCAAAGATGATTCGCTTTAGAACTCTTGGTTGCTATCCGCTCACCGCCGCTGTCGAATCAACTGCAACCACAATCTCTGAAGTTGTTGATGAAGTCCTAAAGGTAAAACTTAGCGAACGTGCAACACGCTTAATTGACGGCGCTAACGAAGATTCGATGGAGAAGAAGAAGAAAGAGGGGTACTTCTAATGCAGACCCCGATAGTTCGTCTCTTAACTTGTGGCAGCGTTGATGACGGAAAGAGCACTTTAATCGGAAGGCTTTTAGTTGAAACCGATAGCGTTCCTCACGACACCATAGATTCGACTCGAAAAGTACGTCGCGCAGGTTCGATAATTCCGGCAGGTGAGATCGACTTTAGTTTGCTAACAGATGGCCTTGAGGCAGAGCGTGAACAAGGAATTACTATCGATGTGGCATATCGCTCGATGTCACTTCTTGATGGCCGTCGTTTAATCATCTCTGATGCTCCAGGGCACGAGCAATACACGCGCAATATGGCGGTTGCCGCATCGCGCGCTGAGATCTCAATAGTTTTAGTTGATGCCACAAAGGGAGTACGCACTCAGACTTTGCGCCATCTCACCATCTGTTCTCTAATGGGTGTGCAGCGAGTGCTAGTTGCAATAAATAAATTAGATGCCGTTGGGTTCCAGGAGGGTATCTATAACGATATAAAGAGTGAGATTGAAAAAACCTTAGCGCGCCTTGATATCGCCGATGTTCACTTTATTCCGCTAAGCGCTCTAGCTGGCGATAACGTGGTTTATCGCAGTAAATCAACGCCTTGGTACTCCGGTGAAACTCTGCTTGAAGCAATTCAGGGCTGGCAGCCAAGTAAATCTGCGGAGGCAACTGCCCGCCTGCGTGTTCAATCAATCGCTCGCGCCGAAGATTTTAGAGGCGTTACCGGCACAGTTCACTTAGGTGACTTTAAATTAGGTGATCAAGTAAAAATCTTCCCAAGCGGCCAAGTTGCAACAATCGCGCAGATAATTTCAGATATGCAAAACCAAACCGCTGCCGCCCAGTCAGATGCGGTAACGCTGGTACTTGAGCCTGAAGTAGATATAACTCGTGGTGATCTGGTCTACGCCAGCCAAAGCGTTGTTACTCCATCTGATCGTTTCAACGCCAACCTTGTGTGGCTAAATGAAGATGCTTTGATTCACAGCCGTTCATATCTATTAATTTCCGGCCCTAGCGAGACGCCAGTCATCATTACCAAGATTCGACACAAGATTGATGTGCACACCGGTGATCACCTTTCAGTAAATACCTTGGCTATGAATGAAATTGGCGAGGTTGAGATAGCAACGAACCAACCGATTGCGCTAGATCCTTATAAACAATCCCGCGAATTCGGTAACTTTATTCTCGTAGATCGCACCAACTTCCAAACTGTTGGCGCGGGCATGATTCGCCACTCATTACGCCGTGGTGAAAATATCACCGCGCAGGCTTACGAAGTCGATAAAACAGCCCGCGAAGTCGCTAAAAATCAGCGCGCCAAAGTTATCTGGTTAACCGGTCTATCTGGATCAGGAAAATCAACGATCGCCAACTTACTCGAAATGCGACTTCACACCCAAGGTGCACATGCTTACGTGTTAGATGGCGACAATTTACGTCTGGGCCTCAACGTTGATTTGGGCTTTACTCCCGAAGATCGTGCAGAAAATGTTCGCAGAGTCTCTGAAGTTGCCAAGTTAATGGTCGATGCGGGGCTCATTGTTATCACAGCGCTAGTTAGTCCATTTGAAGTTGATAGACAACGCGCTCGTTCGATATTTGCTGAAGGTGATTTCATCGAAGTCTTTGTTGATACGCCAGTAGATGTATGTATCTCGCGTGATCCCAAAGGTTTATATAAGAAGGCGGCAAAGGGGGAAATTCCTAACTTCACCGGTGTGGGGCAAGATTATGAGCGCCCAACAAAACCTGAAATTACACTCGATGGAACCGCAGATCTTGAAGCCAGTGTAAGCGCCATACTTAAGGCAATTCTGTGAATTGGATTTTCTTCGCCCTGGCAGGTTCAGTTGCTCAGTTAATTGATGGCACTCTCGGTATGGGTTTTGGGCTAACTAGCTCAACTCTCCTTCTGACACTAGGCGCATCTGCTGCGGTTGCATCAGCAGCTGTTCACGCCGCAGAAATTGGTACAACTTTAGTTTCAGGGGCATCTCACTGGCATGCTGAAAATATAGATAAGAAAATTCTCTTTAAACTCGCAATCCCCGGTGGCATAGGCGCACTTCTTGGGGCGACCTTCCTATCTTCTATAGACCTATCGAGTGCGAAAGTATTTATCTCAACACTTCTTCTCTTACTTGGATTCTTGCTTTTATACCGAAATATCTTTCAGCCACAGGTAAATACAAACTCTCTTGAAGTTACCAACCCTAGGTTTCTAACTTATCTGGGATTTACCGGTGGTTTTGTTGACGCATCAGGTGGCGGGGGATGGGGTCCGATAGTCACGCCAACCCTGATGACAACTACTCAGATAGAACCACGCAAGATTATTGGCACAGTAAGCGCCTCAGAATTTATTGTTGCCGTCTCAGCTAGCATCGGATTCTTAGCAAATCTGCATCGCTTAGATATCAACTGGGCGGTAGTTGGCGGACTGGCACTTGGCGGATCGTTAATGGCTCCCATCGCTGCGCGCATCGTTGTTAAATTGCCGCGTAAACAGATCGGTATTCTCGTTGGTATCGCGGTAATCGTGATTAACGGATATCGAATTCTCTCTGCTTAAAAATCAGTAAAAACGTTCTACAGCGAGCCCTTTATCCTTCAACTCATCCAATATCTTTAAATATTTCATCTCAAATTTTCTTGGATTTGCTAACTCGCGCTGCCACACTCCTTGATGAAGTTTCTCCTGAGTCAATTCTAGATCAAAGAAAGCTTTGAGTTTTTCTTCAGTACGAATCCCCAAGAAATCCAAGATAAGTTTTATTGAGTTTTCACGTTCTCTCACTACTAAATCTTCTAAGCGCAAGGTAATTCTTTGATCTTTAGGTATTACGCCCAAGGCTTGCTCTGCCCTTAATACACGGTTAGCCCACCAATCAAGGGCCTTGAAAGGATCGTTCGGCCCCCATTTCTCAGCTGCAACAGAGAAGGCAACATCACGGCCATCGCGAACCATATTCACGAAGCGGGCTTCCGGAAAGAGTCGATACAGATAATTTGCCTGCATCATATTTACCGGAGTTGAGTCAGCAAAGTATTTAACTCCAGTCTGCTTAATTTGAGAACTTGATAGTTGATAGAAAAGACTTTGCGCAGCATCTACCGGTTGGTTTCTAAAATTTTCAATAAAGAGTATCTGAGCTTCATCTAAAGATTGTTTTGTAATGCCTTGCGCTAAACCACGTTGCTTACCCTTCTTACCAACTTCACTCCACCACTGCCCCTGCATATTCTTCTGGAAAAGACCCACCTTGCTTCTGCCGACGATCGGTAGAACTCTGGCCACTAAGTTGTTGCGAAAACCTTCAAACCCTTCCTCTAAGCCAATGGGGCGCCCATAGACCAGGTCGATGAGTCCAAATCTGCTTGTTAAATACTTGATTTCTCTAGGTAGGCTGGAGTGAATCTGAGAATGGTTATTCAATAAGTTGATCGCAATTGTTGTGCCGCTGCGGCCAGAACCACCCACAAATAGGGGTTGGAAATTCTCTGTCATGTACTCACTATAGAGACGGAAAAAGAATTGTTAGGGATTACCCTTTACTAATGCGAGATTCTCTGAGACTTCACAAGGTTGTTCCAGTATTTGTAGGCGGCACGGGCCGCAGTGGAACAACGGTAGTCGGTGATTTACTCGGCAACCATTCGAAGATCAGAACTAGTACTCCTATTGAGATCAAGTTTCTTACCAATCGCTCGGGTTTAGTTGATCTGGTTTTTGGATATAACCAAGAGATAGAGAAGAAATCAGGAAAGGTTTCAATTCTTAATTTTCGCACCTACCGCAAACGTAAGCGAAAAGAGAAGGAACGATTCGCAAGTATCCTTGCCGAGTTCAATAGATTTATTTGGGAGAAATGGTGGGACATTGACGCTCCACCTCCGCATGGTCGTGGCTTAACATCAGGTATCGATAGGACCGATCTTGAAAACTTACTCAAAAGATTAGAACGCGAATTAATGATCAACCGCAAATGGGCGGCGCGCCGTTTTATGGCTACTTTCATTCGACAGCAATTTGAAGCAGGCGATGAGATTTATTGGGTCGAGACAACTCCAATGAATATTCCAGAGGCAAATAAATTACAAGAACTCTTTCCAAACGCTCTATTTATAAATATGGTTCGCGACCCTCGCGATGTAATTGCTTCACTTCTTACCAAAAAGTGGGGTCCGACAACGCCCCTCGAAGGATTGGAATGGATCGAGAAACGATTATTTGCCGGACATGAAGCGCTAACCCAAGTTAAGCCAGAAAAGAAGATCACCGTTGCGCTCGAAGATTTGGCGATAAATAGCCGAGAAGCAACCTATAAAAAGCTCTTGGATTTCTTAAAGATTTCCGATGAACCATCGATGCAGGACTTCTTCGCTAAATCTATGACACCGGATGCGGCAACCAGTGGTCGCTGGAAGGACGAAATTGATTCGCCCGAATTCAGCGCCGGCTACGAGGCAATGGTTGAGCGCTTAACTTCTAATCGAGTAACGTTCCATTAGAAATTAGCTCAATAGCGCTCTGCATGATCTCTTCTTCGTAATTAACGAAGAGTCCAAGGTGGCTTTCGGCTTCGCGAAGTTCTAAATGGGCGCTCGGCATATTCGCCGCTAGCCATTTCCCATGTTGAACTGGAACGTTCTTATCTAGACCGCCCTGCCAAATAACAGTTGGAACCTTTACATTGCGCGGATCAAAACCCCATGGCCGCAAATAAGAGCTGTAATCATCTGCTACCCAATCCCAGCCTTGCCCCATTGTGAATGCGCAGGAATCGAGCAGCACCTTCCAGGTTGGTTTAGACGAAGCCAACTTATCTCGCTCGCTTAGTTCGGTACCCGTAATCGTTTCCCCAAGATCTCCGTCGGTCCACTTCTGAAAGCGCTTAATCAGCAGGTTAATATCCTTAAGCGCATCCGCATATTCATCAAGATCTGCTTGTTGCATACCATCGTAGAAACGCTCACCTAGTTCAGCAAAGGGAGCCAAACTTCCAACTGTTACAACTCCAACTGAACGAGGATCTAACCCCGTAGCAATTGCATGTTGTCCGCCACCAGAAAGTCCTAAATTTACAAACTTTATTATCCCGAGATGTTGGGAGAGTTCGGCGATATCTTTGGCTACATCAATCGTTATGCGTCCTAGTTGTTTGGTACTTCCTGCATATCCGCTGCGTCCAAACGAGAGAGCTAAGACTCCTTTAGAAGCAAAATAATCCAGCCATGTCTGCCAGCCAGCAATATCTTGCGTAGTACCAGCATGGAGAATTATCGCCGAATCCGAGTGGATCCCATTTGTTAAATACTCAAGATTGCGTCCGTCCGAGAGCGTGAAATTCTGGCGAGTGTGATTCATTTCAAAAGCGTATCGGCAAAAAAGCCTTAAGTGTGTTTAGATCACTTCATGAGTTCATCAAAGTTAGCAGTCGTTACAGGGGCAAGCTCAGGAATAGGAGCGGCCACCGCTCTTTTACTAGCCGAAAACGGCTATCAAGTTATTGCTGGGGCGCGACGCTTAGATCGCCTACGAGATCTCTCTTCAAAGAACAGCGCAATAGAAATCTGCCAGTTAGATGTAACAGATCAGAACAGCGTCGAAGGATTTGTTAAACATATCAATGGCCGCGAAGTAGATGTATTAGTCAATAACGCCGGGGGAGCCTTTGACTCATCGTCAGTTCTGGATTCAGACCCAGAAATTTGGAAGAAAAGTTTCGATGTAAATGTTGCTGGCTCAGTGCGCATGACTAAAGCGATAGCCCCAGCGATGATAAAGGCCGGAAAAGGCCACATCGTTGTTATGTCTTCTACTTCCGCTTATGCAGCGTATGAGAATGGCGGAAGTTATGTTGCAGCGAAATTTGCTGAAAGATCTTTAGCAAACACTTTGCGCCTTGAATTAAATGGGACGTCTATTCGCATCACCGAAATTGCACCCGGAATGGTTAAAACCGACGAGTTCGCATTGGTTAGAAATAGCGGTGATGCAACTAAGGCCGCCAAAGTTTACGAAGGTATTGAATTTCCACTAACTGCCGAAGATGTGGCTGAAAGCATTCGCTGGTCTGTGATGCTGCCAGCACATGTAAATATCGACTCGCTGACCATCCGCCCCGTTGCACAAGCGGCGGCTCATAAGGTCCATAGAACCAAGTAGAAGTAAACGTAAGTGGGTTGTGAGGGCCTCGTTATCAAACCTTCAAACCATTCCCTTTAACCCAATATGCGGGTATATCCGTAATTGCCGCACGTCGATTATAAGCGATGGCTAGTGGCAAATTAAACGCCTTGAAAGGCATGTGCCCAAATTTTGGAGATAAGCGTGGAAATGACTGCTCAAATTCCTTCATGGCTTTGTTTGCCCGTTACCCTTTTGGAATGCAAATTAGGGAGAGTCTAACTAAGGGATTGTTAATAGCTCTGGCCTTAATTCTGATCCCAGTATCTGCAAATTCTGCTCAGAAGGTAACTCCTGGAAGTACCTGCAAAATTTTTAACCAAAAAGTTGTTTTTCAGAACAAGAACTACACCTGCATTCAATCAGGAAAGAAATTGGTTTGGAGTAAAGGTGTTGTTACAAAGAAACCAGTCTCAGCCACTTCCGCACAACCCATTCCAAAATTCACTCCGCCGACGCTACCCACTTCATTTCAAAATTTAGAAGCTAATCTCAGTGGAATTATATATGGCTCTTGGTTAAAGGGATCCGAGCAATTGAAATCTGGTTCATCTAATCTGGGAGAGATCAAAGTATTTAATGGTCCTAAATCATTGCCAGGAAATATAAATCCGTTGGCACCATTTAAGCTAACATCGCAGTTGTATTCGAATTTTGAACAACCAAAGACAGTTTATGCAATAGTTATTTCATATGGTGAGAACGATTGGGCGCAAGGTTTATTCTCGCAGTATCAAGATCTTACTTATGGAAACATAAGAACAGCTGTTTCTGAAATTTGTCCAACACAAACCTGCGGACAAAGTATCGCCTTCCGGAATTCCAAGTGGGAGGGCATTTTATTGCTCCAAAATGGTGCGAGAGGGAAAAATCGTGATTCAGATACTCGAATTGATTCTGGAATGGAGTATGCGCACGAGTATTTTCACACGGTTCAGTTCTACGTAGGACGAGATAGATACTATGAAGCACCAAGTTGGCTCCTAGAAGGAAGTGCGAACTGGACTGGAAACCTGGTGGCGTTTCATGATGACTACTCCGCATATAGCGCTTGGAGATTAAAGGATCTTGGCGAACAGTATGGAAATCCATCCCTATTCACAAGCGCTTGGGTTGAAGAATTTCTCAACTCGTATGCAACAAAAAAACCAGCTAAGCAATACGCAATTTTTGATTATTACAACGGTCCGTATCCTCGCTATTATCAATATGCAATTGGGGCAATGGTCACCGAAATTCTGGTTACCTTGAAGGGCCCAGATTCCATTCTGGGGATTTATAAACAATTAGCTAGTGGAAAGACCTTTGAACAAGCCTTCCAGAGTGAATTTGATTCATCTTGGGATGAAGCGCTTCCGTATATATCGAATGCAATTTCAGCACAGCTAACCAAACAAGTGAAGTCATAGTGTTTCCCGCGGACAAATTTTTTGCTTAATTCTCAAATCAACTCTGTGCATTACTGCCTAAAGTGGCTAGTGAGGGACTCGAACTTCTTATCCTTCATAGGCCACAGTTGGATTTAATTGATCTCGATCCACAATCCACTCTCACTCCAAGCGTCAATTTTGGGAACTTGGGCTCTGTAAGACTCTTGACAGAGAAATTTTCGCTGTTAAATTGAGTTATGCACAAAGTTGCTCTCGCCCTTGTGGCTATAAGTGCGCTGATTTTCTCCTCGACCCCTGTGGCTCAAGCTGGATTAAATGCACCAGTTGATCTCAATAACCCCCGAGCAGTTCCAATCTTTGGGCAGGAAGGCGCCTCGCAAGTTAGCTTGATGGCCGGTTGGAGTGGATTCCTATATTCACCTCGTATTGTCTTTAGCGCTGCACATTCCCATTACAGTTTTGACAACATTGGGAATCGCATTTTGCAAGAGCACCCGTATATCACTGTCGGTAAACCTAACTCTTCGACTAAGGAGGCTGGAGGCAGAGCAAAGGTAATTAAGACTTTTGTGGGTGACTATAAAAAATCACCAACAGGGTGGAAACTCAACGACTTTATTGTTCTTGTATTGGATAGAGATTTAGCTGCCGTATCTCCAGCAAAGTTGATGACTGCAGAAATTGAAGCTGAATTAGTCAAGGCACGAGCAGAGGTAGTTTGGCATGGATATGGTGAGTATCGAGATCGTTGCGACCCCGGGCAGAAGAATCCGTGTCCCGAGGATCGTAATAATCCCAATAAAAGCCCAAGCGAGCTTCCAAGAATGAATAAATCTAACTTAGCTCCTAAGTCTGATTTTCCGTGGTTGCAAGGACAAGGGCTTATCGAATTAGAAAATGAAACTTTGTTAACAAATCTTTCAGGGTGTCCGGGTGACTCTGGTGGTGGCTTGATAACGACTTATAAAGGGGAAGTATTTTATGTGGGGCAGGGAATCTCAACTGGCATGAATTTTTATGCTTGTGGAGCAACTAATGCCCCCGCTAATGAAAAACACCCACGAGAGATGGGTTTTATTTCTCCGGTGTTCAAGCATTTAGATTTGATTAAGCAAGCTGAAGATTTTCTGGCCCGGCAAGTAACAGCTAATGTGCCCGCGCCCAACAAACAAGCTACTTCTATAAGTTGTGTAAAGGGCAAGCTAACCAAAAAAGTATCTGGTCCAAACGCAAAGTGTCCAAAGGGATTTAAGAAGAAGTAGTTCCGATGTTTAGTGGAACTAATCAAACTCTGGTGGGTTGTGAGGGACTCGAACCCCCGACCCGGTGATTAAGAGTCACCTGCTCTACCAACTGAGCTAACAACCCATTCAAACGGTCGAATGTTTGAATGCAGAGCAGACCCTATCAGCCCTGCACGGCTTGTCTAACACGTTCATGAGGGCGAAGATGGTGTTATGAGTCGCTGGCAAATACGTATTGCGGTGCTACTGGCCGCAGGCGTTTTCATGGGTCAAGTACCAGTTGAGGCTTCGACCAAGACAGCGGAAGCGGTATTGGAAACGTTGGCCGTTAAAGGTAGAGCGCCAAAGACTGGATACGAGAGATCGCAATTTGGGCCGGCATGGTCTGATGTTGATCGCAATGGCTGCGATACCCGTAACGATATTTTATATCGAGATTTAACTTCAATTGTTTTCAAATCAGGGACCCGCGATTGCGTTGTTTTATCTGGGGTGTTGGATGATCCGTATTCGGGGGAGAAGATCTCATTCGAACGTGGAGTTAAGTCGAGCATGGATGTGCAGATAGATCACGTTGTGGCTTTGTCTAATGCCTGGCAGACCGGCGCCTTTAAATTGAGTTACGAGAAACGTCGCGAATTTGCCAATGATCCGATGAATCTCGTGGCGGTTAAGGGGCGCTTGAATTCACAGAAAGGCGATGGCGATGCCGCAACATGGCTTCCACCGCTTAAGAGTATTCGCTGCGCTTATGTTTCACAGCAAATAGTTGTTAAAGCAAAGTACGGACTTTGGGTAACTGCGCCCGAGAAAGCAGCGATGCTTTCGCTTCTTGCCAAATGCCCCGGGTTTAAAGCGCCAACAAATTAACTTGGGTTATTTGTGGCCATCTGTGTAACGCTTATAAGAGGCGTTAATTTCTAGCTCTGCCTCATCGTGACCGACCCACTCGCCACCTTGTACTGATTTGCCTGGCTCGAGGGTTTTGTAGACTTCAAAGAAGTGTTTGATTTCAGAGAGTTCATAAGCAGGTACATCGCTTAGATCCTGCAGGTAGGACTTACGAACATCGCCAGCAGCAACACAAAGCAACTTGTCATCTCCGCCGGCTTCATCAGTCATGTTTAGCATTCCGATTACGCGACATGAAACAACGCAGCCTGGAAAAGTTGGCTCATCAAGCATTACCAAAGCATCAAGCGGGTCGCCATCTTGCGACAGAGTGTTCTTTACATAGCCATAGT
>JBIIUL010000024.1:0-12428 GCA_044340015.1 Candidatus Planktophila sp. | reverse complement strand
TTCGTGACCCTTACGGTTTAAGAAGATACATCCATCATCGATGGTGCGAGTCTTACGTTCTTTATCTTCATCTAAATCTGAGATGCGAAGTTGGCCATTTGGTTTCTTGGGGCGCGCTTGATCATAGAACTGCCACATTTCGGGCGTTAGATCAGCGGCGGCTTTGCGAACGCGTTCTTCGTCATCTTCATCAGAATACATCGCACCTTCTGTGCAGCATCCTGCATTGGGACGGTTTTCAAATACGCCTTTGCAACCATCGCCATAAATACAGGTCCAATATGAAGTCAGCCACGTTAAGTCACATTTAAAGATTTCCTCAGGATCGTTGGGATCTTCGAATTCGACCCAATCGCGAGCGAAACCTGGCTTAATTTCTGACATAGTCGCAGAGCCTACGCGTACTCTTTCGCTATGGCTAATTCAGAGAAATCGCTAATCGACTCCAAGGTCGCAGTTATTGGGGCCGGAGTAATGGGCGAAGCTCTTATCTCTGCCTTGATTACCTACGGAATTGCACCATCGAAAATTACAATCTCTGAAAAGCGTGAAGAACGAGCCGCTGAGTTGATCGCTCGCTATAAAGTCGCTAACGCTGACTTAGCCAAGAACGTTGCGCAGAGCGATCTACTTCTTCTAGTGGTTAAGCCACAAGATATGGCCACGGTATTGGCTGAAATAGCGCCTGTGATCAGCAAGGGCGTATTAGTTATCTCATTCGTTGCCGGTAAGCAGATCCGCTCAATTGCAGATCAGATCGGAACATCTGCAAACCCTGTTATTCGCGTAATGCCAAATACACCAACTCTGGTCGGTGCCGGCATGGCCGCCATCTCTTGTTGTGCGCTAGTCACTCCTGAACAGAAAGCGTTCACCCTTGGCTTCTTAGGCGCAGTTGGAAAGGTAATTGAGGTAGATGAAGATCTGCAGGATGCAGTTACAGCGACTAGCGGATCTGGCCCAGCATATTTCTTTAGATTTGTAGAAGCGATGGTTGATGGCGCAGTTGCACTTGGTCTATCGCAAGAAGATGCAACCACTTTAACAATTCAGACGATTGTGGGCGCTGCAAAGCTGCTTGATCAATCTGGTGATTCTCCAACAACGCTGCGCGAAAAGGTAACCAGCCCAAACGGAACAACTTTTGCAGCGCTAAATTCCTTTAACGGCTCTGAAATCTCTGCAACCGTTGCTAAAGCTATGAAGGCAGCACGTGATCGCTCACAAGAACTTGCTTAGATTTTTACTGATTCCAGCGCTTATTCTGGGGTTGTTATTTCCAACAACTTCCAACGCTGCACCAAAATTAGTCACCGTAAAGAGCGCCGTTAAATGGGGCGAGAGCGCCGACATTGAGTTATTTACTGTTACTAATAAAGCCGTGGTTACCGTAAAGAACATCACTAATTCGACATCAGATATTGAAATTCAGGCTAGGGATTTCGCGGGAGCAAATCTTTGGAGCAAGTTAATTGATTCGGGCAGTGATGAAGTGGCTTCGGCAATTACCGCAGATAACCAGGGAAATATCTGGATAGCTGGAAATTCTGCTTTGCCTGTCAGCGCAGAAACTGCAACGGCAGTAGGACCGGCGTTAAATCCAGATAATGTGGCGGTCGAAAAGGTATCCCCACTTCGCCAAGATATGCGCCAGCTAACTCTTTGGAAGATCAATACTGCGGGAGAAGTTACCGATTCCTTCGTCTCATTGCTGAGCGAAATCTCGCTGGTAGATGCAATCTCTGTTAGCGCAACCGGGATATCAGTTATCGGTGTACGCGAGACCGGAGCATTTCTGATCTCAGCAAATATAAAGGGCGTATTTGGAAAAGAGCTAAAGATTGGAACTGCGAAAACCAAGTTAAACGCGGTTGTGCGCCTTGGTGACGGAACCGTTAACTTATTCGGATCAAGTACTGAAACTTTGGCTGGCAAGAAATTGGTAGGCCGCGAAGACGGAGTTTTGATTAAAGTCTCTAAAGCTGGAGCAATCTCTTCAGTGGTGCGAAGCTCTGCACCAAGAGCGCAACGCAGTTGGACAAGCGCAACGAGCAATCTATTTCTAACCGGTTCAGTTAAATCAGGTACAACTAGTGAGAGCGCAATTACAAAATTCACGAGCTCTTTTGCACCAACCTGGACAACTCGCGTCGCATCAACTGGAAGCACTCTCGCATCAACTGGTCCCAGCAACTCTTTCTATGCAGTTCTTGAACCTACCGCTGCAGTTAAAGGTTTAGCGCCTGCCAAGCTAGCGAAAGGTCAAAGTATTGTTCTGCAGTTCGATAGTAAAGGTTTATTGGTTAACGCCTTCACCGCCGCAGAACTCGGTAAAGTTAAATCCACAGGTTTCTCTGCCGGAGGTGGGCTATTTCTCTTGACAGATAGCGGAATATTTAGAGTGGGCGCAACGAAATAAGCTGATTGCCAACGCCAGCGATTAAGTAACGTAATTTATTTAAAACAATCCAAGTTGAGTCAATTCCATCACTGCTTTGTTCACTTGATGCTAGGGAAATAGTTTTCTTCGAGATATCAATCGCGCAGAGTCTTTCCTGACAGTTGAAAGCCGTTGTCGTGCCATCGCTACTCAGGAATTTGGATGGTGTTCCGTAGTTAGTTGGTGGCAGTGTCGTGAAAACAGTTGGGGCGCCAAGGTATGCCCAGCGAATCTGTTCGGCTTTAGGCAGAGTAAGGATTGAAGAGGTAAGCCAGGTAGCAATAATTCCACGAGCGCCTTTATTTAGCGCAACGTCGTAACCGACAACTGTGATTGCTTCACCTGATGTATCAAGTGTTTGATATCGCCAGCTACTTGCAGCCAGACCAATTCGCTTAGCAACTCTTATCGCACCCGAGGTTGCTTCTTTACGAGCATTGATTGTAAGAATTGAGTCATAAAGCACGACCGTCTCTTTTCCATCAAAGAGCGCATCTAGGTGAAATGCCACATCGCCGGTGGTTCGATTGTCCGTCTTACGATCGCCATCTACTAGTTCGTATCTCCAGTCAGGGCTAGATTTTGCCTTTACTGCAGCTAAGAGAATTCCTTGTGATTCATCACGGTAGAAGACTTGTATTCCAGCTGAGCTAATAGAGCAGGCGTTTGAAACGCTGACATCACTTGCTGTGCGAACGCGAATTGGATCTTCATAGTTATTCACTGCAGCGCCGTTGCCGTCGATAATCTCGTACTTAAAACTCTTTCCATCGTATGTTGCATGGCGCAGATCTTTATCAACTGAATCTGAGTAGAAGATATGAAGAGTTTGGGTTTTACCAAACCCACTCACGCATGCAGAGACATCTCCTGCGATGGGATTACGGGTGCGTCCTGCAGACCCGCCGCGGCCATCAACGATTAACTTGCTCCAAATTTTTCCGTTCCAGAGGGCAACTTTGAGCGCTCCAGTAATGGCATCTTGATAAACAATCGATGGGTTTGTATTAAAGGTAACGCTAGTTAAATTTCGGGCATCTACCTTTGGATCAATTACTGTCTTCTTCCATGGCGCTTGTGGAGTAATCGAATTTGTCGTAATTGGATCTGATGTTCCCAAAGAATTTGAGGCGGTAACGGTAAATGAATACTGAGTACCATTTTTTAACCCGGTCATCAGAGCAGGACTAGTAGTAAAACTCTTTTCGGCACCAGTTTTGGTATTTTTCACCGTATAGCTAGTTATCTGTGCGGCGCGGGCATTTGCAGGTGGGTCAAAACGAATGATCGCTGAACTATCTGAAACTAGCGCTTGCGCGTTACGTACCTGCTGCGGAATTCCAACGGCAATTCCAACAGGTGGTTTATTTCGAAGGTCTTGCATCATTGCGAGTACTAGTGGGCCGGGCTCATGGAAAATTTCGCCAGCATCAAGATTAGGAGTCATCGCCGCATCTTTACCGGCATTCGAAAATGTCGCTTCATCTAAATGGCTTACAGAAGATCCATCTTCATACTTTGAAGGCGTATAAAGCAGTGGCTTTATGCCACCGTTTGCGGCAATGCCAAGCGGACCTGACCAAACCAACTTCGAAGTTAGCGCTTCGCCAAGTTCTAATGAAGGTGAGGGAAGATCTGAAAGCCTACGACCATCACCTGTTTGAAGATAAGCGTTATATGGAGTTGGTTGATCAATCGAACCGTAACCAAAGAAATCGTCGTAGCTATCGGTTGAGAGAAATCCCAAACCATGGGCCATCTCATGGAGAATTACAGATTGCAGGTCATACTCAGATCTACTTGGACCAGATCCATTTCCGCGATACCAGTTTGCTAGCGAATTAACGGTAATAATCATTTCGGGGTTATCCCCATCTAAATCTTTTCCAGCAAGGGCATTGGCTAGCGCTGATGGATACCAGAGGCTGGCATCAGGTGCGCCCTTAAAGTTTGAAAAGTAACTCCCCGGGCGTGCACTTCCTAAGATGCTATATGAATTAGATCTTCCCCAAGTTGCATCGATATAAATTGGAACGTTGGATTCAAAATTCGCAGCCCAAACATCGACGGCGGCTTGCACCTGTGTCTTGGTCCATTCGGGAAAGTTGTTGTACTTAACAATTATTTTAGATTTCTTCTCTAACTTTCCAACTTTTGGAGTTGGAGATTGCTGAAGGTTTGTTGCAGGCCCTGCATATACGTTGGCCCACTGAGTAGCAGGACGAACACGAACAAGCGCATCAGCCGAAGTTGGTGCAATCAATCCCAGTAAAAGTGCGGAGAGCGCTGTGAGTATGGCAACAGAGCGAGTGGGAATCCGCATAAATTTCCTTGCCATAGCGCCTAACGCTATCAGGGTGCGAGAATGTCGCCATGATCCCCAAGTCTCAAGCCGATATGGCGGAAGTAGATTTCACAGAAGTAATCTCAAGGATGAAATCTGAGCGAGCAATTACCTTGGATTTCAATACTTCTGCACCGCAGCCAGAACCAACCTTGGATGAAGCGCGTGCCGAGTTAGCAAATTCGATTGGCGAGATCGCTCACAAGGTTTTCTCAAAGAAGTATGGTCCGCTTGTTGGAACGGTCACAAAGACAACTGCCGAGACGTTATTGAAGAACGCCGAAGATAACCTTTATCGTGCCAAAGGAGATGCGACCCTAATAATTCAAGAGATAGTTGATCGGGCATTTACATCTCCCAAGAAAAAGAAAAAGTGAAGCCGTTAGTTACAGTTTATTCGCGTAGCGGTTGTCATTTATGTGAGAACGCAGAAGTAACCCTTGATGGTCTTAAAGAAGAGTTAGATTTTGATTTAGAGATCAAGCTCATTGACGGTAGCCCAGAGTTAGAAAAGTTATATGGACACGAAGTTCCGGTTATCCAGATCGATGGCGAGCATCATGACTTTTTCAGAGTGGATGTAGAGCGTTTTAAATCTTGCCTTTATAAACATCGTCTGCGTCAATGATTTGGTATGAATAACCCTGTTCAGCAAGGAAGCGTTGCCGGTTCTGAGCAAAGTCTTGATCGATAGTGTCGCGCGATACAACTGAGTAGAACTTCGCACCGCGGCCATCAGCTTTTGGTCGCAAGATGCGCCCTAAGCGCTGTGCTTCTTCCTGACGTGAACCAAAGGCGCCCGAAACCTGGATCGCAATAGTTGCCTCTGGTAGGTCAATTGAAAAGTTGGCGACTTTCGACACGACTAAACAAGTAATTTCACCGGAGCGAAATGCTGCGAAGAGCTTTTCGCGTTCTTTAATTGGAGTCTCACCTTTGATTACTGGCACGCCAAGAGTCTCAGAAAGATCATCTAGCTGATCGATGTACTGACCGATCACAAGAATTTGCTCGCCTGCATGTAGGGCAACAAGTTCTTCAACGACATCACGTTTGGTCCGAGTTGTTGCGCAGTAGCGATAACGCTCTTCTGGTTCGGCGGTGGCATAAGAAAGTCGTTCTGCTTCGGTGAGATTTACGCGCACTTCAATACATTCTGCAGGTGCAATATATCCCTGGGCTTCAATCTCTTTCCATGGAACATCAAATCGCTTTGGGCCAATTAGCGAAAAGACCTCGCCCTCCATGCCATCCTCACGAACTAAAGTTGCGGTTAGCCCTAAACGACGACGCGATTGAATATCAGCGGTAAAGCGAAAGATTGGCGCCGGTAGTAAGTGCACTTCGTCGTAAATAATTAAACCCCAGTCGTGGGTATCGAAGAGATCAAGGTGTGCGTAAGCACCATTTTTCTTCTTAGTCATAACTTGATAAGTCGCAATTGTTACGGGGCGAATCTCTTTCTTTGCACCTGAGTATTCGCCGATCTCATCTTCATTAAGCGTTGTTCGGCGAAGCAGCTCTTCACGCCATTGGCGCGCTGCAACTGTATTTGTTACCAAAATTAAAGTTGTTGCTTTGGCATGTGCCATCGCCGCTGCGCCAACAATTGTCTTTCCAGCTCCACAAGGAAGCACGACAACGCCAGAACCACCGTGCCAGAACCCTTCAGCTGCCAACTCTTGGTAGGGACGGATCTTCCAATCGTTCTGCTTCAAGGCGATTTCATGTGCTTGGCCGTCAACGTATCCTGCGAAATCTTCGGCCGGCCAACCTAAACGCAGAAGTGATTGCTTGATCGCACCGCGTTGGCTGGGATGAACTGCAATGGTTTCCGGATCGATGCGAACTCCGAGAAGTGGGGCAATCTTCTTTGCCCGAATAACTTCTTCAAGAACTCCGACATCAGTTGTTATGAGAATCAAACCATGCACAGGATCGGCTTCTAGTCTCAGACGACCATAGCGCGACATAGTTTCGGCAACATCTACAAGAAGTGAATGTGGAACGGCGTAACGCGAATACTTGATTAATGTATCGATAACTAGCTCAGCATCGTGGCCGGCAGCACGTGCATTCCATAAACCAAGGTTTGTTAAACGATAGGTGTGAATATGCTCAGGAGAGCGTTCTAGTTCAGCAAAAGGTGCGATTGCGCGACGACATTCAGTCGACATCGGATGGTCAATATCGAGCAATAACGTCTTATCGCTCTGAACAATTAACGGGCCTTCGCTCATTTCAGCAGATCCTTTATTAGAGCATGCATAAATGAACTTCGTTCTTCGATCGACTTCAGGCTGACCCATTCATTAGGGGCATGCGCACCGCCGCCCACTGCGCCTAATCCATCGAGTACTTGTGCACCGGCTGCTGCAGCAAAGTTGCCATCGCTTGCGCCACCGACTTCGGCACAACCAAGAGGTGCCATGCCAATCTCTTTCGCTACACGTTCAGCGCGCTCATAAAGTTCTTTAGTTGATGAAGGTTCTAGCGGTGGGCGATTTAAACCACCCGTTACTTCAATCCGTGCGCCTTTAACAGTTGCAGGTAGAGATCTAATCGCCTGATCGACTCGTTCTAGATCGGCCTGTGAGAAAGAGCGGGCATCAATTTCTAGTACCGCTAAATCAGGGACCGTGTTTGCGCTATTTCCAGAACGCAAGAGCGTCGGAACAACTGTAGTTCCATGTGCATGATCTTCTAGAGCAGATAATTTCAGAATTAAATGTGCGATCTCTAAAGTGGCGTTAACGCCCTTTTCTGGTTCAAGACCAGCATGCGATGCCAGACCGTGCGCGCTTACCTGATACATCGCTGTGCCTTTGCGCCCGGTTTTTACTTTTCCATTTAGTGATGACTCTAGAACTAACACTGACTTAGCCGTGGCAGATAAATCCATAATTAATTTGCGTGATGCAAAGCTTCCGGTCTCTTCATCAGTTGTAGCAATAAGTGCAACGCGATCACCAGCTTCAGCGATTCCCTTAAGTGCAAAGAGAGCCTGAACAAATCCCGCTTTCATATCAAAGACTCCGGGACCGCGAACCACATCGCCATTTACTTCCCAGAGCGGTGCGTATGAACCATGTGGCCAAACGGTATCGAGGTGGGCCAAAATTAAAATCTCAGGAGCATCTGAACCCCACCAGAAAACCGGTCGGCCTTCGATCTCCTTTATTTGCGCAGGTGTTCCAAGAACGCGCGTTGAGATATCACTAGCTAAACGAACAACGTTGCGACAGGCTTCAAGATCTTCGCTAGGTGATTCACAACGAACCAACGCTTCTATCGCTGCCAACATAGGGTCAAGTCTGCCGTACTTATCGCTATTGGTGCTCGTCATATCGAAGCCACACCTGTAATGCGAGCGATTCGGAAGCTTTGGACTTCTCCAGTTGCATGATCTCGGGCCAGAAGTGAGCCAGCGGAGAGTTTTAGCGGATCAATGATTCGGTGCGAAACAAGGCCATTGTTATCGGCATAGCCAATTGAAAGAGATGTCGCTGGCTGGTTCTGTAGATAGTTAGCCAGAATATCTAGAGTCTCATTGGCGGTTGTGCGAGGAAGCGACCCCAGCGCATTGGAGGCGATATTTCGCATCGTGCTCTGGCGATGGCTAGATTTTTCGCCAGTGCGCAGTGCACGCAACGCGCCTTCAAGTTGAATCTCATCTGGTCGCTCGAATTCACCAATAATTCGAGGCGGACGGGCCTTTGTTTTTGCGCGCTGAATTCGGGGACCACTAAGCAAGGCGCCTTGCGAATCTTCTCCTGCTGGAAGATAACCAAAACTGCGCAAGATATTCATGGCATCTCCGGCATCGTGTTGGCAGATTAAAACTTCTGGCGCAATCTGGCGAAGGGATAAGAGATCTAAACGCTTATCGCTCATAATCTGCGCGATCAGTGAAGCATCTTCACAACGAATAAATGCTGAGGTATTTCCAACGCGTAACTTGCCGTGCTTCTTTGCGACATCTGCAATCAAGTATTCAAGTGGCTGTGGCATTGGAGTCTTGGATGTCTTCTTTAAGAACGCTTTGATTTCATCGCCACTGCGGCCATGATCTAATCCACGGCGAATAGTTGCTTCACTAAAGCGATAGACGGTTGCGCCACCACGACTTTCAATCTCCGCCAAGATCGCAAGCTCTTGCGCGATTTCATGTACCAACGGTCCTGGAGCAATAGCGGTGTGATCGCTCTGAATAAGTATGTGATCAACAGGTTTAGGAAGATCTTCATTGATGCTTTCTAAATCACCGCCAGCTAAGAACTCGATGCCGTACTTTGAAATTACACCTTGACCAGTTATCCCAAGCCATTCTGCTTCACGCAAAGTCCATTGCAGATAATCAGATGGAATTCCGTTACTGCGCTTAGCCGGCATATGCCATTTCGCTAGTGCGATAAGAGAGTCAACGTTAGGTGCAGTTGTCGTATTTTCAGCCAATAAACGAAGAGTTAACCTACGAATTGGCGCTGCAAAAACGCGATCAAGCTCTGGACCAAGCGGTGCTACGTTCTTACTCTCATCTTTACCAACTAAACCACTTACTCGAGAAGTAATTAGCCAAGGTGCAACTAATGACTGCCATCTAGCTGATGGCGTTTGCATCAACCAGATATCAAATTGGGTTGTCGGAAGTATTCGATCGTCAGCGTCAATTGTTACAAGACCCGCGAGGTATGAAACCTCAGCTATAAATGCGGCGCAAGATGCGTCAACACCGAGATGCGCCGAAAGAACTTTTAAGTCACGGACTCCAAGACCACCAGAGCGAAGGGCTTCAGCTGGCTCTTGCGCCCAGAAATTTAAAATCTCCTCTGTCCACCGAAGGAAGGTAGTTATATTTGCGATTGCAGCTAGCTGCACGCTCTTTAGATCACGCTTTTCGGTAGATAAAGCTGGTTGCTGGATCTGTAGCACTTTATGTAACTTGCCACCACGTTGTGCTAGAGCAACTTCGCGAACTAATAAAACAGTCTTGGTATTTGCCGCCACCACAAAGTTGTTCTCAAGTAGCCAAGCAACTCCCGCACCAGGCTTCTTAACATCTGCAACTGTTCCGCGCGGTGGACCCCAAACCATCGCCTCCAACGCTTTCTTAGCAGCAGGTGGCGCTTCATCTAACTTCTTTAGATTTAACTTCACGACCGTATGTGGACCTAAGCCCTGTATTTCGTTACCGAGTACTTCGCGAACTGTGGTCGGAAGATAGAAACCATCTTTACCTTGATAAATAAGGCCGCGCTCGAGCAAGCCGGGGATAACAAAGAGCGCTGCTTTATCGGTTAGCGCAGCGATGGTTTTTTCAGTAAATGGTTCGGATGTGATCGCACATGCTTCTAAAACTTGATACTGCCAAGCGTTTAAAGCATCGATGGCTCGCGCCAGGCTTGGCGCAGAAGATGCGCGGACTGCAAGAGATGCCACATCAGGTGGAACTGGTGTAATTAAATCTGGGCGATGTGAAAACAAGGAAATAAGGGCAGCGTCATCCAAGGTACGTAAGTAATCTGCAAAGGAGCGCGTTTCCATAACTTGCCTACATTACTGGCAAGTGGTGGCTTGGCGCGAACTGTAAGAGTTATTTGGATTTTCTGCGCGGGGTTAAGCGAGTTCCAAGCCAGGCAGCGCGCGAGACGAGCGGCCCAAGAAATCTATTTAAAGAGCGCATTCGGCGGAAATCGTGAATTGGCCAATTCTCCTTAAGAGCACGAATTCTTAACTTAGCATCAGGATTAATTGCAGATGGATGGCCAACTGATTGCAGCAAGGGAAGATCATTATGGCTATCGGAGTAGCCAAAGCAATCTGCTAAAACAAATCCGCGCTCTTTAGCAATTTCTTCTATCGCCTCTGCCTTCTCTTTTCCGTGCAGCAGTGGCCCATTCATTGCTCCGGTGTAGTGGCCATCAACTATCGCCGCCTTGCTACCGAGCGCGCCGGTGAAACCGAGTCTTTCTGCAATAAGCGTGGCCATATCTTCTGGCGCTGCTGTAACTAACCAAACTTCATCACCATCATTTAGATGGGCTTGGGCAATTTCAATCGTGCCTTCCCAAAGTGAGGGGGAGACATACTCGTCATAAATTTCTTGTGCAACTGTTCTAATTTCAGAAACGTTATGGCCACCAATAAAATCTTGCGCTGCCTTCTGAAAGCGGTTAATTTCTTCGCTCTTTTCAGTCCCCGTTAATCTAAATCTCAGATTGGCCAAAACAAAACGCGAGATATCTGATTTGGTAAAGAAACCGCGTTGGTACATGCCTCGGCCCAGGAAGTAAATTGTTGAGCCACGAACCAATGTGTTATCGACGTCAAAGAACGCAGCGCGTCTGACGGTGAGTGACATGCCACTACCCTAGCGATTTTCAGCGTTATTTCTCGATTAATCCTTAGCCATCAGACGCTTTATGCTTAGCGCTATGAGTACAACGGTTCACGTCGCGCGCCATGGTGAAGTAGAGAATCCTCAGAAAATTCTCTATGGACGCCAACCTGGTTGGAGACTTTCAAATCGTGGTCAGCAAATGGCCGAGACGCTTGGCGAGTGGTCTAAATCAATAAACCTTGGAGCGCTCCATGTCTCACCACTGCAACGCGCACAAGAAACCGCAGCACCAATTGCACGTGCACACGGAATTGAGATAACAACTGATGAGCGGTTGATTGAAGCCGCAAATGTCTTTGAAGGAAAAAGCTTTGAACTAGGTAGCGGAGTTTTAAAACATCCCTCCTCTTGGCGCCATCTATATAACCCATGGAAACCATCTTGGGGAGAACCATATGAAGAGCAGATCAACCGGATGCTTGCTGCAATCTTTGCTGCTAACAAAGCTGCCAACGGTAAAGATGCGATTGTTGTTTCTCATCAATTACCAATTTGGATACTTCGAAGTGCGATAGAAGGCCGTTCACTTTTACACGATCCAAGAAAGCGGATCTGCACGCTCGCTTCAGTTACCAGCGTTCATTTTGATGACGAAGGTGTTATTTCAGGGTTATCTTATTCTGAACCAGCTGGACATTTACTGCCCGAGAAGAAATAAGTAATGCGCAAAAGACTTTCTATGCTCGTATCAATTCTGCTTATCGCTTTGACTTTAACAGCGTGCGGTGGAGGAAGTTCCATTGCAGAAGAGAGTTTTATTGAAGGCAGCGGGGCAGTCACTAATATAAATTTGGAAGATCGCAAAGCTGCGCCAGCGCTCTCTGGAATGACGCTAACGGGTAAAACCTTTATCTTTAATCCTGGCCAAGTAGCGGTAGTAAATGTCTGGGCGTCTTGGTGCTCGCCATGTCGCGCCGAAATTCCAACGTTGATTGAACTTGCAAAGCAATATCCCAACGTGCAATTTATGGGAATTTTAACTAGAGATAATCCAGTAAATGCTGAAGCGCTGGCGCGCAGATTGAATATCCCTTACCCCACCTTTATTGATGATGCGCTATTAATCGGCTTCAAATCAACGCTTCCGGCCAACGCAATTCCATCTACAGTTCTGATCGATAAGAACGGAAATGTTGCGGCGCGAATCTCTGGTGAAGTAACTCTCACTTCGTTGAGCAAGATAATTAGAAAGTTGGAAGCAGAATGATTGACTTTGTTGTTGAACAGTTATTTGGCGGCTATCT
>JBIIUL010000002.1:0-41988 GCA_044340015.1 Candidatus Planktophila sp. | reverse complement strand
GGATCAGTCTGAATTGAAAGACGACCATTGCGACCATTTTGCTTCTCGAACTCTTCTTCAAAGATCTTTGCCGCATTAATTGATAGTTCCTCCACCATAGCCCAACCGATTTGATCATCAGTTGCAGCAGGGTGACTCTTTGCATATTCCTTAATGCGCCCTACCCAATATTCCTTATCGGCCTTAATCGCACTTAGCGCAATAACCGGGTTACAGGTTGCTCCAACGATTCCCCAAGTACGTGCATCTTTTAGCTCTTTAGGATCGGCTGAGTCGTTCCAAAGAACTGTCTTGGAGTTCTCTTTCATGTAAAGGAAAGGCGATTGAGTCATATTTCTATCATAGTAGATATCGCCTTTTTGCCATAAAGTTTCAACCATGAACTTTGAAATGCGCCCCTATAAGCCAGAAGAATTTGAGCGCGCCTGCCAAGTTCGCGGCCTTGAAACCAGCGAAGCGCAGCAAAGATTTAAAGCGCGCTTTGATTCCTCAGGTAAGTGGCTTGATCACTATCTGCATCTTGCCTTAGTGCGAGATGGGAAATTGATTGGCGATATTCAGCTACGTCATTGCGATAGGACGATGCCTGATGGATCCGGTCATATTGGTCTTGATATCGCAGAAGATGAACGTGGCAAGGGCGCCGGAACTGCTGCACTTAACTTGGCATGGGAGTGGGCGGTTGCAAATAGTTTTCATCGCCTAGAAGGATCTACTTCTGAAGAGAATATTGCAATGCAGAAGGCTTTTGAAAGAGCTGGCTGGGAGTATGAAGGCAGACTTAAAAAGCTATTTATGCATGATGGCGTTGCAGAGGATTACTTATCTTTCGCAAAAACTATTTAGTGAGTAACCATTTTCTGCGTTCACTTTCCGAAAATTTCTCAATGGAATAACGCAGGGCTGTTCTAGGCATTTCAGTGCAATGTTCTTGCAAGAACGCCCTAAGTAACCCTGGATCTCGTTTACCCATCTCACGTAAGAGCCAACCAACCGCCTTGTGCATTAAATCGTGCTTGTCTCCAAGGTGGCGTTCTGCCATCTCATAAGTTGGTTCAAGATCGCCAGCGCGCAGAAAAGCAAAGGTAAATACGACCGAAGTGCGGCGCTCCCATAGAGATCTACTCTTAGCTAGCTTGTTCAATACCAACATTGGCTCTTCGACATTTAATAGGTATTCACCCAAGGTAGGCGCTGTAACATCAACCAAATCCCAGTTATTGATGTTGCCGGCTTTTAACTCCTTTAAGTAGAAGCTAAAAAGCTTCTTCTTCTCAGTTAAATCCTTCGATTTCTTAAATTGATTTGTAAGGATAATTAGCCCACAGAGACGAACTTCGTGGATATCTGAATCGGTAAGTTTTGCGATCTCAGTGAGAGGTAGCTCTTTGAAACGTGCAGCGACTTTGCGAGTTTGAGGAACAACTACACCTATGAAGATATCGCCTTCGGCGTAGTCTCCTGGACCGGTCTTAAAGAATCGTTGCAGCTCGGCGGCTTTCCCAACAGATGCAAGGGCTTTGAGATCTGCAATGACCTGTTTTGCGCTCATATCTAGATTCTATTCGCTATTCTTTTGTCTAAGAACTTCTGGCTTAGAACTTTTGGCTTTTCTAATTCGGTTATGGGGTAGCGATGTTTGAGGCGATTTTTCTCGGCGCGCTCCAAGGTCTAACCGAATTTCTCCCGATTTCATCCAGTGCGCATATTCGGATCGCTGGAGAACTATTTGGCACTAACTCAGATCCTGGTGCGACCTTCACTGCTATAACTCAAATCGGTACCGAACTTGCCGTACTTATCTATTTCCGCAGAGATATTGTTCGGATCCTCAGTGCATGGTTTGCTCAAATTTCCCGCAAAGAACTTCAGGTAGCTGAAAAATCAGATGCGCGACTAGGTTGGTTGATAATTCTTGGCACATTGCCGATAGTTGCCTTGGGCTATTTCGGTCAAGAGATAATCAGGAATGATTTCCGGTCGCTATGGCTTATCGCTACAACCTTGATTGTTTTCGGAATTATTCTGGGGATCGCTGATAAATATGGAAAGACCGAACGCCAACTTCATGAATTAACTCCGATGCATGGCGTTCTATATGGCTTCGCGCAATCACTTGCACTTATTCCAGGCGTTTCCCGCTCAGGTGCGACTATCGCAATGGGTCGGTTTATGGGCTACAGCCGCGAAGCTGCACTACGCTATTCATTTTTATTGGCGTTGCCCGCGGTATTTGGAAGTGGTCTTTATGAGTTGAAGGGCGCACTTGGCGAGAATGCATCTGAGCGAATCTTTTCACTTCCAGAAACTTTTATGGCGACTGCTGTTGCCTTCGTAATCGGTTATGCAGTAATCGCTTGGTTATTAAAGTATGTGACTACCAAGAGCTTTGCGCCATTTATTATCTATCGAATTGGTTTAGGAACCTTGCTATTGATCGGGCTATCTACTGGGATAATCGGCTAATGAAGAACTGGTCAGGCACCGTTAATTTCCGTGATTCGCAACGTGTGGCGCCAGCTTCGGTTGAAGAACTGCAGGAGTTAATCTCCAAATCTGCACATGTACGTGCACGTGGCAGCGCACACTGCTTCAATGACATTGCAGATACTTCTGCCACGGCAATCACCTTTGAGAACATGCCTTCAGATATTGAGATCGATAAAGAGAAGAAAACTGTAAGAGTTCCCGCGGGAATGAAATATGGGGAGCTAGCAGTTGCCTTACACGATCGCGGTTGGGCAATTCACAATATGGCTTCACTTCCTCACATTTCTGTGGCTGGCGCAGTTGCAACTGCAACGCACGGTTCTGGCGTAGGAAACGGAAATCTTGCCACAGCAGTTGAAAGTCTTGAACTAGTTCTACCTGATGGATCGCTAAAGCGAGTTTCTAAGGGAGATACGAACTTTGAAGGTTATGTCGTTGGTCTTGGTTTAACTGGAGTTGTAGTCAATCTCGATCTCGCAATCGAGCCAACATTTAATATCTCGCAAACTGTTTATCGCGGAATGTCTCGCGAAAGTTATGCCGCAAACTTAGATGAAATCATGAGCCTTGCTTACAGCGTTAGTTACTTCACTACCTGGGCTGCTGCAGGTGGGGGAGAAGTCTGGGCTAAATTTAAATCTGGAGTAACTGCACCAACAGAATTGTTTGAGGCATATCCAGCAACATCTAATCGCCATCCCTTGCCAGGGCTTAATCCAGAACCATGTACTGAACAGATGGCTGTTAGCGGTCCATGGCATCTGCGTTTACCGCATTTTAAAATGGATTTCACTCCGAGTGCTGGTGATGAAATTCAGAGCGAGTTCTTTGTTGATATTAAGGATGCCCCTGCCGCAATCGCAGCACTTGAGAAAATTGCTCCTCGAATAAATGAGATTCTCTGGGTGACCGAGATCCGCGCTGTTGCAGCAGATCAACTTTGGATGAGCCCGCATTTTCAGCGCGATTCAATTGGAATTCACTTTACTTGGAAGAAAGTTGATGCAGTATATGAGATGGTTAAAGTTGTAGAAGCAACACTTGCGCCATTTGGCTATCGCCCACATTTAGGCAAGGTCTTTTCGGCCAGCCCTGAATATTTCGCTTCAGTTATGCCGAAGCTAGATGATTTCAAGAAGCTGGTTACAGAAATAGATCCATCGAATAAATTTGGTAATGAATTTACTAATAACTTGCTAGGACTTTAAATCTCTAATTTGTACCCAAGGCCGCGGATTGTGTGGATGATTTGAGGATTTGCCGGGTCACTTTCAATCTTGGCGCGTAGGCGCTTGATATGAACATCTAAGGTCTTTGTATCGCCGAAGTAATCGCTGCCCCAGACGCGATCTATCAACTGATTTCGGGTTAGAACTCGTCCAGAATTGCGAAGCAAGAACTCAAGTAGTTCAAACTCCTTTAGTGGCAGTGGAATAACTGCAGAATCTATAGTCACTTGATGTTTATCGATATCCATCTTAATCGGACCAACAGTTAATGATCCGGTGTCGACAGGATGATCGCCACCTGAGGTGTTCCGGCGAAGAATTGCTTTGATGCGCGCCAGCAATTCGCGGGAAGAGTATGGCTTTGTAACATAATCATCGGCACCGAGCTCTAGTCCAACGACCTTATCAATCTCAGCATCTTTGGCGGTGAGCATAATTATTGGCACTTGTGATTTTGTGCGAATGATTCGGCAGACTTCAGTGCCTGAAACTTCAGGGATCATGAGATCTAGCAGAATTAAATCTGCGCCTTTTTCATCAAATTTCTCAAGCGCTTCGCGGCCATTTTCAGCGACAGTTATTTGGAAACCTTCTTTTTCAAGTAAGAACGCCAGCGCTTCAGAGAATGAAATTTCGTCTTCAACGATCAAGATGTGAGTCATGCAGGCTCCGCTTCAATTGCAACGATTGGTAATCTAATTGAGAAGGTACTTCCAACATTCTCGGCGCTCCATACTTTAATTTCGCCACCATGCTTTGCAACAATGTGCTTAACAATCGATAGGCCAAGGCCAGTTCCGCCGGTTTGGCGAGAGCGCGCTGGGTCAACGCGATAGAAGCGCTCAAAAATTCTCTCAATTTCGCTCTCTGGAATTCCGATGCCTTGATCAGTAACGGTTATATCAATAATGGAATCTTGTAATGAAGATGTAATCGAGACAGTTGTGCCTTCCGGTGAGTAATTGATGGCATTTTCAATCAAATTATGGATCGCCATAATCAACTGCTCGCGGTCGCCCTTTACCGTGCAATCTTGCGTTTCAGTGAAGTTGACCAAAATATGGCGCGCATCTGAAGTTGTTTTGCACTGATCAATCGCTTCTTTGATTAAATCATTAACGCCAAATTCATAGGCGACTTTTAGGGGATCGCTATCTTGGACTCGAGATAGTTGGATAATCTCTTGCACCAGATCAGTTAATCGCTTGGCCTCAGATTGCATGCGCGTTGCAAATTTTTTGACTGCTTCAGGGTCATCTTTCGCACCCAAAACCGCTTCACTTAAAAGTGATAGAGCTCCGATTGGCGTTTTAAGTTCATGAGAAATATTTGCGACAAAGTCACGACGAACTTCATGGACTCGCTGTGCTTCACTTTCATCGCTAAGCAATACCAGGACTAAATTTTCATCTTCAAGAGGAATGACATTTACGGTTAGTTCGTGCTTGCCTTCACCGATGGGGCCACGTGCTATCTCAATTGAACCTTGCTGTTTTGTAGCGGTTCTGCGAACTACCCGAACCAGAGCGAGCAATTCTTGGCTTTCGATTCGGTTCTCTTTGAGGATTCCGAGATCATCTATGGCCGCACTTTGGTAGATCGGGATTTCACCCGGCGCCAAAATCATGGAGGCGCCTTCGAGTTGTTCGAGGACTCCAGTCAGCAGATCGGGCAGGGCGCGCTCACCTAGATCTGTATCAGAGTTGCGCCGCAGCCTCATGGCGCCAACTCTAGCGTGTGGAAATCTCTGTTTACCTTCCGTTCACTTTCTATACCGCATCTATTCACTAAGCCCACATACGGTGCTGCCATGGCACTTATCCGCTCCGTTTTCCAAGATGAACTAGATGGCGTCTCGCAATCGTTGGTAGATCTGACTTCGATGGTTTCTAACTCGATCTCAAGAGCAACTACTGCGATCCTTTCGGCAGATTTAAAGCTTTCCGAAGAGATCATCGCAACAGATGACCAGATCGATACCTTTCAACATGAACTAGATGCGCGCATCATCGACATTATTGCGCGTCAACAGCCAGTTGCATCAGATCTTCGCGCACTAGTAACCGCACTTCGCATGTCTGCTGATTTAGAGCGAATGGGAGATATGTCGCATCACGTTGCCAAAATTGCACGTCTGCGTCATCCAGGCGGAGCCGTTCCGGCAGAACTTCATCCGATGTTCCAAGCGATGGGAAATTCTGCAGAGAAGATCGCTACTAAAACTGGTGTTGTCATTGCAACCCGCGATACCGAAATGGCGTTACAAGTCGAACGCGACGACGATGAGATGGATAAATTACATCGCCAATTAATTGGTACCTTGGTTGATCCCTCTTGGACCCACGGAGTTGAGTCAGCGATTGATCTAACTCTGCTTGGACGTTACTACGAACGTTTTGCAGATCATGCCGTTTCTGTTTCACGCCGCGTTTACTTCTTGGTTACAGGAAAATACGCATAAATAATGAATAACTCTGCAACTCAAATTCCTGCACCACGAGTTACAACAACCGAGCCACGTCGTTCGGATAAAATTTTTCGTGGAGTTGTCACAACTGGCGGTTTATCTTCGCTTGTTGTCTTGGGGCTAATTGCGCTCTTTTTGGCATATCGCGGATTTGAAGTATTAAGAGAAGAAGGTCTGGGTTTTCTAACCAGCGCCGAATGGACAATTACTTTAGATGAATCAGCGAATGTGGTTGATAGCGACTTCGGCCTTTCAGCGATGCTGGTCGGAACGATCTTATGTGCCTTGGTAGCGGTGGTTATTGCCGTACCAATTTCTGTCTTTTCAGCGCTCTTTCTAAACTTCTATGCCCCGCAGTGGATGAAGAAGATCCTCGTAGCGATTGTGGACATGATGGCTGCATTCCCATCGATTCTCTTCGGTATTTGGGGCTTCTTAGTCCTTATGCCAAGCGTTGAGTACTGGGCGAAGTTAATAAATAAATATCTAGGTTGGATTCCGCTCTTTGAAGTTAAGCCTTATTTCTTTACGCGATCACCATTTGTGGCAGGCGTTGTTCTGGCGATAATGATTATTCCTATTATTACCTCAGTCTCACGCGAAGTCTTCGCGCAGGCGCCACTAGATCGAATTCAAGCTGCTTTTGCCCTAGGTGCAACTCGCTGGGCGATGATTAAAGCAGTTGTGATTCCTCATGGTCGCAGCGGTGTGGTTGGTGGAGCGATGCTGGGACTAGGTCGCGCAATGGGTGAAACAGTGGCTGTTTACACAGTTCTTAATATTGTCTTCCAGATTAACTGGCACATTTTGCTGGGCGCTGGCGGCAACGTTGCATCTCTGATTATTTTGAAGTTTGGTGAAGCCAGCGAGTACGAAATTAAAGCTTTGATGGCGGCAGGGCTAGTTCTCTTCTTCTTAACACTTAGCGTTAATGCGATTGCCAACTTCATTGTTAAACGAACTGGAAAGTCAGGGCGATGAGTACCCAAGTAAAACCACAGAAGCCTTGGGCCAAACGCCCCGTAGATAGAGTTAGAGAACTCTCCATTTTCCTTGCGGCGATTCTCTTTTCATTTGTCTTTGTGGCAGCCACAGAGATGAAAGGAAAGTTGGCATATGCCCTGATTTTCTTTATCGCCTATGGGGTTTTAACATCAACCTACGCATTTATTTCGCGTGGTGCTCCGGCGGCGAAAGATGCGATGGTTAGCACATTTGTCTCACTCGGAGCCGTTCTAACGGTATTGCCGATGCTCAGCATTCTCTTTACCGTAATTCAAAAAGGTTTGCCCGGACTACATTTTGGACTTTTATCAAACGATATGTCGATGGCGACTCCAACGGATCCAATTCCAACGGGCGGAATTTTGCACGCCGTAACTGGAACTCTAACTTTGGTCGCTCTTTCTCTCATCATGAGCGTGCCAATCGGAATCTTGACCGCCCTATACCTAACTGAAGTTAAGGGAAAATTCTCTGGTCCAATTCGCTTCTTGGTTCAAGCGATGTCCGGAGTCCCATCGATTGTGGCTGGTTTATTTATTCTTTCTGCAGTTCTATACCCGATCACAAAAGGTTACTCCGCTCTAATGGGAGCCTTGGCATTGACGATTTTGATGATCCCAACCATTGCTCGAACATCCGAAGAAGTTTTGTTATTGATTCCTAATGAATTGCGTGAGGCGGGAACAGCTCTAGGCGGCACTCAGTGGCGAACAGTTGCGATGATTGTTCTTCCAGCTGCTCGCTCCGGATTGATGACCGCTGTAATTTTGGGTGTAGCCCGCATTGCTGGAGAAACAGCGCCTCTTCTCCTTCTAACCGGCGGTGGAGATAAGGTAAATCCAAATCCATTTAGCGGTTCAGTCGGCTCTATTCCGTACTACATCTGGAAATCCTTTAACGCTGGTTCACCTGAAGCGATCACTCGCGCATGGGCTGGGTTGTTAGTTCTAATGGTTCTCGTGCTGCTCTTGTTTATGGCTGCTCGTTCTCTATCTAGTCGAAAAATTTCAAAATGATTCAAACTCCGGAAAGCGAGAAATCAATGTCATCAACTACTCCTAACTCATTAGCGAGCGTGGCACAGGCAAAGCCAGTGCGTACTGGCGTTAGTACGGCTCAAGGAACTGGTTTAGAGACCCGCGGAATTCATGCCTGGTTCGGTAAGCACCATGTGCTTTCAGATATCAACTTAGATTTCACAGCAGGTTCAGTAACTGCCTTAATTGGTCCATCAGGTTGCGGTAAATCAACATTTATTCGCACCATCAACCGCATGCACGAATTTATTCCAGGTGCGGCTATGGCTGGTGAGGTACTGCTTGATGGCAAAGATGTTTATGCGCAAGGTGTAGATGTAACAAAGATTCGCTTGCAAATCGGTATGGTTTTTCAGAAGCCAAACCCATTTCCTTCAATGACTATCGGTGAAAATGTTTTATCTGGTTTAAGGCTTGCCCAGATTAAAGTTGATAACAAAGATGATTTGCTGGAAGAGTGCTTGGTTCGCGCAGGACTTTGGAACGAAGTTAAAGATCGCTTAGATACCCATGGTGGATCACTTTCTGGTGGTCAACAACAGCGTCTTTGTATCGCTCGCGCCTTGGCTGTGCGCCCTCAGGTGTTGTTGATGGATGAACCTTGTTCAGCGCTCGATCCTGGCTCAACTCTTAGAATCGAAGATACTATCCGTGAGCTTTCAGACTCTATGACGATCGTCATTGTTACCCACAATATGCAGCAAGCCGCTCGTGTATCTGACTACACCGCATTCTTCCTATCCGATGGCGGTCCGGGCGAGATGATTGAAGTAGCCCGAACCAGCGAGATCTTTTCGCAGCCAAAAGACCAACGCACTGAAAATTACGTCACCGGCCGCTTCGGTTAGTCGTTACCTGTTGTTCATCTAAACGTCTATTGGCGTTTGCCTACAGGGTTCTGGTTGTTAACCGGGGCTTCCTATCTTTGGTCTTGTAAGACACCTAAATCTAAAAGGGGAAATTAATGAAAGTTTCATTGCTCGCAAAATCTGCAGCAGTAGCACTTGTTTTTGGGCTTGTATCTTCTACTCCAGCCCACGCAGTTGATCTGCAAGGTTCAGGAGCTTCATTTCCAGCTCTTCTAATCGAAGCTTGCAAAGCTCCATTTGCAACATCATCAGGACATTCATTTACATATGCCGCATCTGGTTCAGGTGCAGGACGTACAAATTCAGATAAATCTATTGGTGATTTCTGGTTCTCAGATGCAGCACACACATCATCATCAAAGCGCGCGAGCATCATTCACGCACCAGTAGTTGCAGCACCTATTGGAATTCTTCACAACCTTCCATCACGCAACACGCTCTCACTTTCAGCATCGACAATCGCAGGAATCTTCTCAGGCACAATCACACGTTGGAACGATCCAGCAATTGTTAAAGATAACAATCGTGCATACAACAAAGTTCTCTACAAAACTAAAAATGGCGCTGTGGTCAAGGATGCAAAGGGCGATCCAATCGTTGCAAAAACTATCCCGACAACAACTCGCTACACATTGCCCAATAAGCCAATCAAGGTTGTTTATCGTTCAGATTCATCAGGAACAACTGAAAACTTCACAAACTACTTGAACAAGTCGGCCCCAGCTGTTTGGACAAAGGCTAAAGCAGCAGTTTTCACAACTTCATTCCCAGGAAATATCAACTCACCTGAGAACTTGGGACGAATCGTTGGCGCTTCATCTTCAACTGGAGTTTCACAGCTAGCCGGCAAGACTCCTTACTCAATCACATTCGCAGAAGTTAACTACGCTGTTGCCAACAAGCTTAAAGTTGCACATGTAATCAATAATGCAGGAAATGCAGTTGAGCCAACATCTGTTACTACATCTGCATTCCTTTCACAGGCAACAATCGATAACAACGGAATCATGTCATTTGATTACGCAACAAAAGAGCCTGGTGTTTACACACTCGGTATCGTCTCTTACATGTTGGTTGATACTTCCTACACAGATAAGACAAAGGCAGCTGCTGTTAAGTCACTTGCGTCATATATCTTGAGTCCAGCATGTGCAAAGGACAAGGGAGAGGCACTTGGCTTCAGCGTACTTGACGGAGAATTTTTAAAGAAGGCTCAGTCACTGGTAGCAAAAATCGGTTAATTCTTTATCGAACCCCGAGGGAGAACGGCCAGGGAAACCTGGCCGTTTTTCTTTCCCCCTAAACTAAATCCATGTTGATCCGCCTTGCCACACCTGAAGACACATCGGATATTCACCGCTTGATTTACGAGCTAGCGGTCTATGAAAAAGCACCGGATGAAATGGTGGCAACTATCGAACAAATCGAGCGCTCGTTATTTAACAGCCATCCAGTCGCCTTCTGCCATGTCGCCGAAGTTGACGGAAAAATTGTCGGCATTGCGCTCTGGTTCTTAAATTACTCAACCTGGCTCGGCAAGCCTGGTATTTATCTAGAAGATTTATTTGTACAGCCAGAATTTCGCGGACACGGTATCGGTAAAGGATTTATGAAGACCCTGGCACAGCTCTGCGTAGAACGAGGATATGAACGTTTCCAGTGGTGGGTCTTGGATTGGAATACGCCATCTATTGATTTCTATAAATCACTTGGGGCTGTGGCTATGGATGACTGGACTGTCTTTAGGCTTTATGGAGATGCGCTAAAGAGATTTGCCAGCCAGGCGTAATTACTTCTTTACGACTCTGTAACTCTTTAACGTTGGATCTGTCGCATAAGCGATACGAACTCCCGCTTTTTGAGATGCGCTTAGCCCGCTAACAATCTGCTCTGTTAGAACCTCACCCGGTGCCACAACTGCAACCCCTGGTGGATATGGAGCGATTAAATCTGCTGAGATCCGACCAATCGCATCGCTTGCGCCGACCATTTCAGTCTTTGCAAAATAGGCCTCGCGCATTGAAGTTGCAATTTGTGGCACTACTGACCAACTAAGGGCGGTTGCGCTCTCTCGAGGTGCATTCTGTAACTTCTGTAGAATTGGTACCAACTTCATGGCGAGTGCTTGGAAATCTTCTTTGGTATCGGCCAGAGTTGCTAAGAAAACTATGGTGTCGTTATCGGCCATCTCAACACGAACACCTTGGGCAATTAGCGCGCGCTCTATTTCTACCCCTGCAGCGCCAAGTTGCTGAACTCGCAGCACGATCTTTGCCGGATCAAATCTTCCCGCAGGAAAGTCGCTTGGATTTAAGAAGATTGGTAGTTCAAAGTTTGCTTGGACCGCTAATTTAAATTCGGCCACATTTTCAATTAGAGCGCCAAGTAATTCTGGGCCACGGGTTTGCAGCAGCGCCCTTACCGCATCAACTGATGCCAGGGGAGCGCCAGCTGGAGAAGTTGTATGTGTAGTTTCAAAGCTCTGCTCGAGTCTTTCGGCGCTAATGAATTTTGTTTTGGCGAGCAGTAGCGCAGAGGCGCTATAGCCAGGAAGAGCCTTATGAACACTAGTAATCAGTGCATCTGCGCCTTGCGCGATAACGTGTTGTGGCAGATCAGCATGAAATCCAAAATGTCCGCCCCAAGCGGCATCAACAATAACCGGGATAGATTTTTCGTGCGCTGCGGCGATTAAAGGTTTTAGGTCAGAGAGCGTTCCGAGGTAACCAGGCTCGGTTAATAAAATTGCGATTGGGCTCTCTTTGAGAGTGCGTTGTAATTCATTTAAAGCAATTCCAATCGGCACACCTGTTGCGCCATCAAGTTCGGGGTTCATCCAAATTGGTTCTAACCCAGCAAGTACTAGCGCACTGAGAACTGAGCGATGTGCGGTGCGCGATACCGCAACTTTATCTCCAGGTTTTCCAAGCGCCAGGATTACTGCTTGATTGGCATGAGTAGATCCACCAGTTGAAAAACGGGCAAAATCTGCGCCCCAGAATTGCGCTGCAATCTTTTCCGACTTTGCCAAAATCTGATTGGTTAATTTAATTTCATCTAAACCACCGTAGAGAGGAATATCAGAATCAACAACGGCACCCAATCCGACATCGATCTGGGAAGCTCTTTGCTTATGTCCTGGAATTGTGAAAGGAGTGTGATCTACCTCAAAGTAAGATAAGTAAGCATCAAGCAGCGGAGCGCTGCGACGTAGTTCATTTCTCTTCTCCACTGGCTGAGCCTAACTCGTTGCACCACAGAAGTTAAAAAGAGGCTCTACAATTTCTCCATGACCTCAAAGGACCCTCTCCCGCAAACACGTCACTTGGCCACCGCTATTCCAGGGCCAAAATCGCAGGAGTTAATCGCGCGCCGTAAAGAGGCTGTTTCAGCAGGACTTGGGATGGCAATCCCTGCAATCATCGAACGCGGTGAAGGCGCAATTCTGCAAGATGTCGATGGCAATCGCATTATCGATCTCGGTGCCGGAATCGGCGTAGTAAATGTTGGAAACGCAGCTCCTCGCGTAGTAGCACGCGTTGTTGAAGCGGTGCAGGCATTTACACATACCAACTTCACTACCGCTCCATACATGGGCTACATCGAAGTCTGTGAGGCGCTTAACCGTTTAACGCCAGGTACTCATAAGAAGAAATCTATTTTGCAAAACTCTGGTGCAGAAGCGGTAGAAAATGCCATCAAAATTGCGCGCCATGCAACTAAGCGCCCAGCAATTATCGTCTTTGAACATGCTTATCACGGCCGCACCAACTTAACTATGGCTCTAACCGCCAAGAACGTTCCGTATAAAGAGGGCTTTGGGCCTTTTGCCAACGAGATTTATCGTATGCCGATGCCTTACCCATTCCACTATGAAGGCAACCTGGCAACGATGGCGCAGGATTACCTGGACATTGTTACTTCAAAGATTGAAAAAGAAGTTGGCGCACATAACGTTGCCGCAATATTGATCGAGCCTATTCAAGGCGAAGGTGGATTCATCGTTCCACCTAAGGGTTTCTTGCCAGGACTTTCAAAGTTCGCAACCGAACAAGGTATCGTTTTTATTGCAGATGAAGTACAAACAGGTTTTGCTCGGACCGGAAATATGTTTGCCTGCGAAGATGAAGGCGTTGTTCCGGACATGATCGTTACCGCAAAGGGAATCGCAGGTGGCTTGCCACTTGCAGCAGTTACTGCGCGCGCTGAAATTATGGATTCATCACATGTCGGGGGACTCGGCGGAACCTACGGCGGAAACCCAATCGCATGCGCCGCTGCTCTTGGTGCGATCGAAACAATTGAAGAAGAAAAACTTGTCGAACGTGCCCGCCACATTGGAAAGATTCTTAACGAATCACTAACTGCGCTGGCTAAGAAATATCCGATTATTGGCGAAGTCCGTGGACGCGGTGCCATGCAAGCCATCGAACTTGTAGAAGCTGGCACAAAGAATCCGAACTCTGCTGCACTGGCTGCGGTGATTAAGTATTGCCAGAGCAAAGGCGTTCTTATTCTTACCGCAGGTACTTACGGAAATGTGATTCGCTTCTTGCCACCGATCGTCATCAGCGATGAGCTACTAAAGGATGCGCTCGGCGTTCTGGAAGAGGCTTTCGCCACCCTCTAAATTCACCCTCTTGGATCACCCTAATAGGGTGATTTCTACTAGCCAGTTCGCCCCTTCATGCCTCACCCTTAGGCGTGGCTCCAACTCGCGTCAATTTAGGTCAACCTGCAGGGGTGATTCCTGGGGTTGGCCTAACGCGAACCCTGCCCCCAGTCTTGCCACCTAACTTCTTATCGAGAAAAAGCATCTTGGCCGATATCGCAATCGATCGCGCCGGCCTAACCCTGATTACTGCTCCGACCGGTTTTGGAAAATCTTCAATTGTTGCCGAGTTTCTAGCCAATAGCCCTTATCCAGTTGTTTGGTACACCGCATCCGAGAGCGATGGAACTACCGAGCTAAACGCACACATTCTGCAAGCGATCAGAAATGTAGAACCAGGTTTTGCGCCGTGGTTCTCTGGATCAGAAGAGATCTCATCGCACGACTTCCTTGCAAAAATTTTGGCAGAGGTGGCGGTAATACCGAAACACTTTATTGTTGTAGTAGATAACAATAGAACTTCAATTGCTGGCGATGAGAACACCGTAAATCGGTTTCTAGATTTAATGCCGACTAACGTACATGCCATTGCAATCCGAAGATCAACGTTAGCTGCTTCATATTCTAGACTCACAAGTTTCCAGAATTTTAAAGTATTTGGAGTCAATGAACTTAAGTTTAGTTCGAGTGAAGTTGAACAGATTTCTAAAATGTATGGTTTACCAGAGAACGACACTAAGACACGAGTGTTACTTGAATCTGCTCAAGGCTGGCCCGCTGCAGTTAATCTCATCGCGAGTAACTTAAGCCGCGGAGTAAAAATAGAATCTGCGCTGGATGTCAGTAACTTCTCCACGGAGCCACTAAATTTAATGGTGGCTGAACTTCTAAAATCACTTGAAGAAGCTGATCGATCAACACTTGAATTACTCTCGGTATTTGATGATTTCTCTACAGAGGCAGCCGAATTGGTTTTGGGAGATAAATTCTCGCTAGCAAAGATCAATAACTTTGCTACCGAGGCGCTCTTCTTAATTCATACCGCGGATCCAGTTAATAAATTTGCGCTAAATCCGCTCATTAGAAGTTCTTTAAAGATGCAATCGAAGTTAACCAGTGCAGAATTAAAGCGGATCCACTGCGATTTGAGTAGCTACTTTGAAAATCAGCAGGATTACTTAAAGGCGCTAATGCACAGTAAAGAGTCCGGGGATGCCGTTCGGTACCGTGCTTTATTCCGGGAAAGTATGCGAATTCTGATCGCAACAGGCCGCGGCAAAGATTTGATTCAGATGTCATCAATTGTTGGAGATCTATCTTTACCTGGAACTCTAAAACGCCAGACCGTTCAATTAATGGGGTATGTCGCAGATTTTCAATATGAAGTGGCCCAAAGTTTAATTGATGAGATGCGGTTCTCTTCCAGAGGCTCCGAAATGGAAGGGTTTATTAAGAAATTCACCGCGGCAGTAAGTATTTATATGGATTTTGCTTCTGGCCTCACCGATGAACTAGATGATGCATATAAACAAGTACGAAGCGAAAGTGATGAGCAGTTAGATTTAGGTGCTGCCGATAAAATTTCGATCTTGCGAGTAATGGCTGCTAAGGCAATTATCTACGACAACCCAACGGAGCTACTGGCGCTACAAAAGGAAGCTCACGAAATTGCTGGGGATGCCAATTCGCTTCTAGTTCTCTACTTATTAAATGCGATTGATGCTGCAACTTTGCTTTCACTTGGCGAATATAAGGATGCGCTACTTGTGGCAAACAATGTTATTGCCCAGGCAGCAAGATATGGATACTCCGGAATCTTTGGCCCGCTTGACGCTATGTATGTAAGAGCGCGCTGTTTATTGGAGTTCTCACAGACTGCTGATTCCATCTTGCTCTTTGAACAAATACGAAATCTTGCTGGAAACTGGTCGCAATACATTTGGGTTTACGTGGCAGAGAGCTTCTTGGCACGCGATCTTGCCTTGAGCGGAAAGAGTTCAGCCGCCTTAGAGCTAGTGCGTACTGGAAGAGATCGCGCATCGGCCATGGATACCCGGAATGGCCTTGTTACCTTCTGTGACCTAACTGAACTTTTCATTAAATACACAATGAAGGATTGGGATCGGGTCGGTGTACTCCTTGGGCGTCTGCCTAATTTTCTAGTCGTAGAGCGCATACGTGTTATCCACGCCGATGTGACTGGTAAGAAATCCCCACCATTCATCGTCTCGAACCTTCCCAATGCAACGCCAAGTCAGCAGATATACAGGCTGCTAGCAGAGGCTCAAGCAGATATCGATAAAGAAAAAATTGCAGTTGAAGCGTTGAGAAAAGCTTTGGTAATTGGCGCTCGCGTAGGAGCAAAAGAGACTTTTTTGCGGCAGGACGCTCAAATTTTGAATTTGATTATCAAGATAGCCGGTGAGAAACCGACAGTTTATCTGGAGGAAATGGCTGCGCTAATTACATCTCGTCTAAAGGAAAGGTCGGAGAATACTGTGGGATTGACTTCTGCTTTAACTAAACGCGAATTGGAAATATTGCGCCATTTGGCAACTGGGGCGCCAATAAGCGCGATTGCTACAACCCTGCATGTCTCGCTCAACACCATGAAGACCCACCTAAAAAATGTCTACCGCAAGATAGGTGCATCGGGTCGAGATGAGGCTGTTGCTAAGGCGAAGAGCCTTTATATTCTTTAGAAGTTTGGATTCTCTAGATCGACCTCACCTATACTTGCGAAGTGGATCTAGAACTCTTAGTTAATCTCCTCGACCTGGCTGGCACCTTTGCCTTTGCTTTAGTTGGTGCGCGTATCGCCGCGGATAAAGGTTTGGATTACGGCGGCATCGCATTTATAGCAGCCATTGCATCTCTTTCAGGTGGAACTTTTCGGAATCTTCTTCTGGGGGAGCGACCACCGTGGGTTTTACACACTTGGTTATTTGCAGGCGTTGTAATTGCAGTGTTAATTACCTTAGCAATTAAGCGAACTAGCCCAGTTGGAAGATTTGTTTTAACGCTAGACACAATTGGTTTAGCGGTTTGTTCAGTATCAGGTGCGCAATTTGCGCTAACCCACCAAGCGCCATTCTTAGCGGCAGTAATGCTCGGCCTTATTGGAGCGGTAACCGGTGGTTTGCTACGAGATGTACTTTGCCAAGTTGAACCAGTTTTACTGCACCGCGAAACCATCGGAACATCATGTCTTGCTGGCTCATTTGTTTACGTCACCGGTGATTATTTTGGAGCTAACTCTGGTTTCTTGGCTCTTGCTTCTGGGCTAGTTGTGGTTTTAGTTCGCGAACTTTCTATTCGCTTTGACTGGCACTTACCTAAAGTAGGTTCGCACTAAGTGCAGGAAAAAGAGCCAGTTATTGTTACGCCTCGGCTTGAGCTGCACCATATTTCGGCGGACCGTCTGATTGATCTCTTTGAAAAGCGCAACGATACCTTCGCGCTATCTGGTGAGACATTCACTAACCCGCTTCGCAATTTGATTGACTTTCAAGGACCACTTGCTTGGCGCGTGCCGCAAGTAAAGGCGGACCCAGCAAGCAATAAATGGTTTGTCCGTTGGATAGTTCTAAAGGAAAATCGCGAAATCATAGGGAGCACCAGTTTTCATGGCGCACCAGATGAGCAGGGAATGATGGAGATTGGCCTCGGAATAGAGAGCCAATATCAGAACCAGGGTTACGCCAAAGAATCGTTGCTGGGAATGTGGCGCTGGGTCTTAACTTTTCCGGAAGTGAAGACACTTCGATACACGGTAAGTCCTGAAAATCTTCCCTCAATAGCAGTCATCAAATACTTCGGTTTTGACTTTAAGGGACAGCAGATTGATGAAGAAGATGGTCCGGAAGATATTTACGAGATGGATCGCGAAGCTTTCTTGAAAAAGTGGGGCGCTAACTAATCGCGAGATTGACCGGATCTATGGGTGTAACGCCCTAAGAATTCTTTCTTCATATCTATAAAGTTGCCATCAATTAGCGCCTGGCGCATCTGATCAACTAAGCGAACCACAAAACGTTCGTTATGGATTGTGGCCAAAGTTGCGGCAACCATCTCTTTTCCGCGGAATAGATGGCAGAGATAGGCACGTGTGAAATTGGTACAGGTGTAGCAATCGCATTCGCCATCAATTGGATTGAAGTCGCGCACATATGGTGCATTAGAGAGATTAAATCGCCCCTGCATTGTGTAAACAGCGCTAGAACGCGCGATACGCGATGCCAGCACGCAGTCAAAGGTATCCACACCGTTTTCAACACCGACAAATAGATCTTCCGGTGCACCGATTCCGAGCAAGTGCTTCGGCTTATCTTCTGGCAATGTGCTGTTTACCCAGCCAACGATTTTGCCAAGGGATGATTTATCGAGGGCTCCACCAATACCGAAGCCATCGAATTCGATTCCTGATGATGACATCGTCCCTAAATCATGCGCTGCTTTCTTACGGAGATCTTCATATTGCGCACCTTGAATAACGCCAAACAGTGCTTGGTAAGGCTTATCGCTGCGGATATCAGTTAAGCGTTTATGTTCATCTAAGCAACGGATCGCCCAGTCGTAGGTGCGCTCCATCGCCAGCTCTTGATAAGGACGGGTGTTATGTAGCGTTGTGCATTCATCAAAGGCAAAGATTATGTCGGCGCCAATTTTATGTTGGATCTGCATCGAAATTTCAGCGGTAAAGCGATGCATCGAACCATCCAGGTGCGATTTAAAGGTGACGCCATCATCATCTACATGTGCCAGACGCTCTTTGTTTCCAGCAATAACTTGATCAGATCGGAAAGTCTTGGCATCCATAGCTAATACTTTTTTAAATCCAACACCAAGTGAGAGAACTTGAAAACCACCGCTATCGGTAAAGGTAGGCCCTGGCCAGTTCATAAATTTGGCTAACCCACCGGCCTCATCTAAAACATCAGGGCCGGGCTGCAAATAGAGGTGATAGGCATTTGCCAATAAAGCTTGCGCACCAAGATCTTGCATCGCTGCAGGTAGAACTGCTTTAACGGTCGCCTTTGTGCCAACTGGAATAAATGCTGGCGTTTGAATTTCACCGTGTGGGGTTGAAAGTGTGCCAACGCGCGCGAGTGAATTCTCTGCGCTCTTCTTTATCTCAAATGAGAAATTATTTGAAGTTAATGTGGACACAAGCGCTATTGTCTCAGATATAGACTGCCCTGATGTTCGCAGGAAAAGCGCCCTTTCAAGAGTTCACAGCTCTTTTAAATCCGCATTCGCGACGCATCGTTGCGGGAATCGCTCTCAGCGCTATTGGTCGCGGTATGACGCTCTCGTTGTTAATGGTCTATCTCCACGATATCCGCGGTTTTTCTATCGCATTTGGTGGAGTAGTAATGGCATGGGGTGCTCTCTTTGGCATTATCTGCACCCCACCACTTGGGTCGTTGGTCGATCGCATCGGACCAAAGATCGTGATGCTTGCCGGCCTTGTGATATCTGGCTTTTCCGCCCTTGCCTTCGCCTTTGTTACAACGCAAGCGCATGCCTTAATTGCAATAACTTTATTCGCCTTTGGCGGCCAGTGCGTCTGGCCTTCGCAGATGGTGATTTTGACGCGAGTTACACCGATAAAGGATCGCACCAAGATCTTTGGCTTTAACTTTATGTTGATGAACTTAGGTCTCGGTGTAGGTGGATTTATATCGGCGCTGATTATTCGTGAAGATTCGATTCTTTCTTATCAGATTATGTATTTTATTGATTCGCTAACTTACTTTGTCTTTATCTTCTTTATTTGGGGGCTTAACACTCCTCACGCAGGCAAGTATGTAGCGAAAGAGCATGAGCCCGAGAAAGGGAGCTATCGAGAGCTCTTTGCCATCAAGGAGTTGTCGATCCTGACTATCGCAGGAATTATCCTTTTAACTTTTGGATATGGACCGCTGCAATCAGGGCTACCAATTTATGCCACGCAATATCTTGATTTAGCGCCAAATTGGCTGGGGATCATCTTTGGAGTAAATACCTTTGCAATCGTGGCTTTCCAGCCGTTAGTTTTAAAGTTAATCGCCAATTATTCAAAGTACACCGCGCTAATTTCTGTTGGAGTCATTTGGGCGCTTTCTTGGCTAGCCGTTGGTATCTCTCCATACCTTTCCATGTTCATGGCTGGAATCGCACTTTGTGTTAGTCAATTGATCTTCGCATTCGGCGAGATGGTCCATGCACCAACTAGTCCGGCGCTAACGCAAGAACTTGCTCCAGAACATATTCGCGGCCGCGCAAGCGCGTTAACCAGTTTGCAGTGGGGAATCTCTGGAATTGCAGGTCCTGCCGTTGCCGGACTAATGATCGGTGCAAATCTTGAACAACTCTGGGTTTTAACTATGGCTATAGGCGTGCTTGCACCAATACCTTTATTTGCCTACTTAAAGCGAACCACAGAGAAGGCAAAGAAATAGCCCGCCCACGCAGATTGCGCGAACGGGCTATTAACTTAATTATTTAAGCAAGTTTTCCTGTAACTTCAATGACATTTATTGTGCCATTTGAAAGTATGACTGAAATATCTTCGCCGCTCTTACCTGGGCAAGAAAGCCCCCAAGAGAAGTTGGCAGATGCGCCAGCTGCAAGTGGCGTAGTTGGTGCGCCCTCCATCTGGTTATCGCCATCGAAGATATCTACGCACTCGCCAGTGGTTGTTGAACCCTTAACGATTAGCGTTGCTAAATCTAATTCTGCAGCAGATCCGTTTTCAACGGTTACGTTGAAGCGTTCATTGATCTGACCAGGAAGCATTCCAGAAGCGAATTTGCCTGGTGTGAAACTGGCAGGTGATGAAAGTGTGTATGAAACCTTGTCTGGAGTTACGACAGGTGCATCAAATCCGCCAGATGCTTGCGGTGCCTCCTCAACTTCGGCAACGAGAGTCTGATCATCAACTTGGGCAACTTCATCTGAACCACCGCATGCAGAGAGGGTTAGCGCGAGGGCGATAGCGGCGCTAACGGTTGCAAACTTAGAAGATTTGACGTTAAACATTGGAGCCTCCAAAAGAATTTTCAGATCGCAGGTGACTATTGACTAGCCTTAAGTATAGAGTAGCCCGCATGTCTCTCAACTCAGCAACCAACTCAGAAGTTGACGCGCCAGTTAGCACTAGCCCGGTAATCGCTGGTCGCAGCCCGCGCCAGATCGCATGGAGCCGCTTCAAGCGAAATAAAGTAGGAATGATCGCGGCAGGAATCAGTATCTTCCTGGTAAGTATGTCGTTATTTGCACCGATCGTATGTCGCATTTTAGGAATAAACCCGAATGAATTAAATCTTGAGGGCTTAGATGCCAGTGGTATCCCACGGGGTGATCTTGCAGGCTTTAGCAGAGAACATCCGCTTGGGGTTATTCCAGGAACTGGTCGCGATCTACTTGCCCAACTTCTCTACGGTTCAAGAATCTCTTTTATGATTGCATTTCTAGCAACTGCGACCGCGCTAACTATTGGTTTCTTTGTCGGAATCGTTGGTGGATATTTCCGTGGCCGCGTCGATGGAATCCTCGGTCGGTTTACAGATTTTCTTTTAGCATTCCCTGCCTTCTTTATGATCGTGGCACTTAGCGAACCAATGGTTGATCGCATTGAAAAATTAGGAATAGCCGAAGAAAACGGCGCTCGCATCTTGTTCTTAATCCTCTTCCTTTCATTCTTTGGATGGCCAGGATTTTCTCGACTTATCCGTTCGCAAGTTCTCTCACTTCGCGAACGCGAATTCGTAACAGCTGCTCAAGCGATGGGCGCAACTCGTCGGCGAATTATCCTGAAGGAACTTGTTCCTAATCTTTGGGCACCGGTAATCGTGGTTGTCTCACTTTCGCTTCCTGGCTATCTCGCATCAGAGGCGGTCTTCTCCTTCCTTGGCCTAGGTGTTCAACCACCGGCATCTACTTGGGGAATCCTGCTTTCTAACGCGACCCGTTTCGTAACTGTTATGCCGAGCTTCTTCTTGATTACAGCGGCATCCCTGGTGATTGTGGTTCTGGCCTTTAACTTGGTCGGCGATGCGCTGCGCGATGCGCTAGATCCTCGCGCCGACAAATAGTCGGACCAAATCCTCGCGCCGACAAGTAACAACCCCATAACAATCTATTGTCGGGGCTGAAATCACCCCTTCAACCACCGTTCAGTATTCACTTTTCGGACATTTTCTGCTTAACTCAACCCACTCGTAGTGCGGCTTTGCCGTTGCTACAACCCAATTGAAAGGATTACGGAATGAGCCCTCGTTTCGCTCTTCGTCGTGCCGTAGTTGTTGCAACTGCAGGCGCTTTGATTCTTGGAACCGCTTTGGTTTCAGGATCAACAGTTGCTACAGCTGCTACAAAACCAAAGACAGGTGGAATTCTCACTTTTCTTGAGCACGCACCACGACTTGATCACCTAGATCCAGCTCGTATCTACACAGGACGCGACCTCGCGTTCATGAATGCTTTCCACACACGCACTTTGGTTGCATACAACCCAGTTCCAGGTGCAGCAGGAGCGAACATTGTTCCTGACCTAGCAACTAACACTGGTGTTCCAAGCAACTCTGCTAAGACATGGAAGTTCACACTTCGTCCAGGCACAAAGTTTGAAGATGGAACTCCAATCACATGTGAGCACGTCCAATACGGTTCATCTCGCGTATTCGCAACAGATGTAATCAACAACGGACCTGGCTACCTACTTGCATGGCTTGACATTCCAAAAGATAAAGATGGAAATTCAATCTACGCCGGCCCATACAAGGGCACAAAGGCAGGACAAGCTGCATTTAATAAGGCTGTTTCTTGTTCAAAGGACAACCGCACAATTACTTTCCAACTGAACAAATCAGTTGCTGACTTCAACTACTTGGCTACATACGGTGTTATCTCACCAGTCCAGAAGAAGAAGGACACAGGCGATAAGTACACCCTGAACCCACAAGCGACAGGTCCATACAAGATCGTTGAAAATAGTGCGAACCAACTTCGTATGATCCGTAACTCAAACTGGTCAAAAGCATCTGACCCAGTTCGTACACCATACCCAGACGAAGTAGTTATTCAGTTCGGTCTTGATGAAGAAGTAATCGACCAGATCATGTTGGAAGACACAATCCCAACAGCGATGAACTTTGGTGGACCACTTCCTTCAAATAAGAGCAAGTTCTTCGACGATCCAAAGTTTAAGAACCGTCGCATGAACAACTCAGATCCATACGCTCTCTACCTTGCATTTAACGTTAAGGCGATGCCTTGCAAGGAAATTCGCGAAGCTATGTATCACTCACGTGATGCCAAGGCGCTTCTTGACTATGCAGGCGGACCACAGTTCGCAGGTTCATATGCAACTGGCGTTATCAGCCCACTTGTAGCTCTTGACTACGCACCTACCAAGGTCGTTGGTCCAGGAAGCCCAGACTTCAAGCCTGAAGGAAATATCGTTAAGGCTAAGGCTCTAATGGAAACAGCAAAGACCAAGTGTCCTGCTGATTACAAGAAGGCAACTGAAGATGGAATCACAATCGACGTTCGTTCATCTGCAACACTTAACGACACAATTCCAATCAACGAGGCTGCATATGCTCGCGCTGGAATAAAGGTTAAGTTCAACATCATCAGCGCGGGTTACTACCCAACTGTGATGGATCCAGCAAAGCAGAAGGACCTTTCAAACTCTGGCTGGGGTGCTGACTGGGCAAATGCTTCAACAGTTATTCCAGAGCTATTTGCATCATTCGGTGGATTCAACATCTCACAGAACACTGCAGATCCTGCTTACAAGGCCTTCGAAGATAAGGTCAACATTGCGATGAAGACAACTGATCGCAAGAAGCAAGCAGCGATGTGGAAAGAACTAGATGCATATGCAATGAAGCAATTCTGGGTATTGCCAACTCTGTTTGGTAAGGCACAGGAAGTTTGGGGCTCACAGCTTGCAAACGTCTTCTTCTGGGTACCTCAGGGTAACCCTGCATACGGAAAGATCTGGATTAACAACTAATCCAAATCTTTACCTGCAAGCGCTTTAAGTAGCGCAAGTAAGCAGTAGAGACAGGTACTTCCGGCGCTGAGCAATTGGCGCCGGAAGTACCTTCTTACTGATAGGTTAATAAAAATTAATTTCAGTGCTTAGATTTAGAAGGGATTGTAAAAGATGTTGAAGTTCATCGGACGTCGCGCCATATTTGCCGCACTTACAATCCTTATCGTCTCAGCCGTTGTCTTTGGAATCTTCTCTCTGCTCCCATTTGATCCAGCCGCACTTACATGTGGTCAGCGCTGTACAGATCAGATCGTTGAAGCAAATCGAATTCGTCTCGGTTTCGATAAACCAATTTATGAGCAGTACTGGCTCTTCTTATCTGGAATCTTCCTTGGTCGCACTTACGGTTCTGGAAGTTCAGCCTTTTCCTGCCCAGCTCCATCATTTGGATATTCATTTAACGAAAATGCCTGCGTTACCAACATGCTTGTTGAAGCTCTACCAATCACAATCAGCTTGGCAATCGGTGCACTTCTCCTCTGGCTAACCGTCGGAATTGGGCTTGGAATAGTCGCTGCTAAATTTAAAAATCGTTGGCCAGATACTGGCTCATCAGTCTTCGTACTTCTAGCAACATCGCTTCCAACATTCGTTACTGGTCTTGCCCTTCTTATCTGGGTGACAATTAAATGGAAGCTAGTTCCACTTTCACTCTCGGGTTATGTCTCAATCTTTGATAACCCATTTGGGTTCTTCCAATACTTCATCTTGCCTTGGATCACCTTGGCGATCGCCTATGCCGCGATCTACACCCGCTTTACGCGCGCCGCTCTTCTTGAGACGTTGGGCGAGGATTACATACGTACCGCTCGTGCAAAAGGGGTTGGAGAACGCGTTGTCTTCTTTAAGCACACGCTTCGTGCGGTGCTAGCCCCATTGATTACTTTGGCTGGACTCGACTTTGCTGGACTAATTGGTGGAGCAATCATTACTGAAACTATCTTTAACCTGCCAGGACTTGGCCGCTTAACACTTCGCTCGGTTTATGAATTCGATTTATCTGTTGTTCTTGCAACAACAATTCTGGCGGCGACAGTCGTAATCGTTATGAACTTGATCGTTGATATGTTGTATGCAGTACTTGATCCACGGGTGCGCATCACATGAGCGAGCTACTTCGCATCGAAGATCTGCACGTCTCATTTAAGACTGATGACGGAGCAGTGCGCGCTGTAGATGGCGTTTCACTTACGTTAAACGCTGGTGAAACTGTTGCCATCGTGGGCGAATCAGGTTCTGGTAAAACTGTAACGAGCCTTTCGGTAATGGGTCTACATAAAAAGGGATCAGCCCAAATCTCCGGATCAATTTCACTAAACGATGGCGGAACCTTTAAGGATGTTGTCTCGCTAAATGATGAACAGATTCGAGATATCCGTGGTCGCGCAGTTGCGATGATCTTCCAAGATCCAATGTCTTCACTTCATCCTTATTACAAGATCGGCAACCAGCTTGCCGAGGCCTACTTGGTACACAACCCAGGTAAGAAGAAAGAAGCAATGGCTCGCGCCATTGAAATGCTAGATCTCGTCGGCATCCCAGAGCCAGCAAAGCGCGCTGTGGAATTTCCACACCAGTTCTCGGGCGGTATGCGCCAGCGCGTAATGATCGCAATGGCTTTGATGAACTCGCCACAGATCTTGATCGCAGATGAACCAACGACTGCGCTAGATGTAACTGTTCAAGCCCAGATCTTGGCGCTACTTTCAAAGCTTAAGAAAGAATTTAATATGGGTATCTTGTTGATTACCCACGACCTTGGCGTTGTTGCACAAGTGGCAGACCGCGTAAATGTTATGTATGCCGGACGCATCGTTGAAGAAGGCCCAGTCGATGAACTCTTCTACTCACCGCTTGCTCCTTACACACTCGGACTTCTTAAATCAGTGCCACGCGTTTCTTCAAAGAACGAGCGCCTTAAGGCGATTCCGGGACAACCACCATCACTTATCAACCTGCCAGTTGGCTGCCCATTTGCGCCACGTTGTGAGTACAAGCAGCATTCCTCTGAAGCCGGTTGCAACACAACTAAGCCAGCGCTAATCGGCACATCAGCAACGCATCGCTCTCGATGCCATATCCCTGAAGCGTTGCGCCATGATTTATTTGCAAAAGAGCTAAAGGAGTTACAGTCATGAGCGATGTAATTCTTAAGGTAGATAATCTTGTAAAGCACTTCCCAACCGGCAAAGGCAAGCGCGGTGAAAAGGAAGTAGTAAAGGCTGTCGACGGCATCTCCTTCGAGCTAAAGGCTGGCGAAACTCTTGGCCTCGTAGGTGAATCCGGTTGTGGCAAGACAACTGCTGGCCGCACAATCTTGAAGTTAACTGAACCTACTTCTGGAAAGTTAATCTTCGAAGATCAAGACATCACAGATTTCAAAGCGAGCAAGATGCGCGCCATCCGCGCCCAGATGCAGATCATCTTTCAAGACCCATATTCTGCGCTAAATCCGCGCCAGACAATCGGCAAGGTTATTTCTGCCCCATTTGAAATCCAGGGAATTACTCCACCAGAAGGCGTTAAGACTGCCGTGCAAAACTTGATGGCGCGCGTTGGCTTAAACCCAGAGCACTACAACCGTTACCCACACGAGTTCTCGGGCGGACAACGTCAGCGCATCGGTATCGCACGTGCGATCGCGTTAAAGCCACGTTTTATCGTTGCCGACGAACCAGTTTCAGCCCTCGATGTTTCGATCCAAGCTCAAGTAATTAACTTGCTCGAAGATCTGCAAGAAGAAGAGAAGATCAGCATGGTCTTTATTGCCCACGATTTATCTGTGGTGCAACATATTTCAGATCGCGTGGCAGTTATGTACCTCGGCAAGATGATGGAGATCGCAGCAACTGCTGATCTCTATTCAAAGCCGCGCCATCCTTACACAACAGCGCTTTTATCTGCGGTGCCACTGCCCGATCCACGTTCTGAACGCACCCGCGAACGCATCATCTTGACCGGCGATCTACCTAGCCCAATTAACCCACCATCGGGTTGTGTCTTTAATACCCGTTGCTGGAAGGCGCAAGATAAGTGCCGCACCGAAGTACCTCAGTTGGTACAACTCGGCGCATCTCAAGTGGCCTGCCACTTCCCTGAAAACTAATTAGAGCCAGGGATTAATTACAACTTTTCCAGATTGTGGAGACATAGAAACCTGCATGGCTTCATCTGCCTGATCTAGTCCAAATTCGTGAGTTACTAGATCTGCGAATGGATATTGTTTTGCATACTTGTCAAAGAGTTTAAGAGATGGACCGTAGGCATTGATTGGGTGGTTGGAGAGCCCAATAAGTCGCAAGTTCTTACTCAGAACGTGGCGGTGCATGCTAATTGATACTTCACCAGTATCTGCGAAGTTGCCCATCTCTAATAATGTGCCACCACGGCGCAACATTTCTATACCTTCAATAACTGGTTCGGGACGATTGGTCATATGTAGAACTACGTCAGCACCGATGCCGCCAGTTAGCGAATGAATCAACTTAAGGCGCTCGCTCTGGCTGGTCTTGTCCACATTTACTGTTAAATCTGCTCCAAATTTTTTAGCAAGATCTAATCGGTAATCAGATTTATCAAAGCAAATAATCTTTCCAGCTCCCATGATGCCAAGCTTGGCAAGGTGGAGTAAACCAAGTGGTCCGACGCCAAAAACGACAACCGTGTCACCTGTTGTGAAGCCTTCAATTGAGTAGGAACTGAAATCTTTTAATTTATCAAGGGATGCTGCGCAAGCCATTAGTTCGGCTAGGACTGCAACTTTTGGAGGAATGTTTTCTGGAACTTTATAGAAGAAAGTGCCAGGCTTGAAATACATATATTCAGCCCAGCCACCCAATAGATGAGGCCACTGCGCACTTGTAAAACTATTTCCGTAGCATTGAGATTTTGAGCACCAGGTATACCCTTGGATGTGCGTGCAGTAGAAACATTTGCCGCAGATCATGTCTGGACACATAACTATTCGGTCGCCAACTTTTACAGGCGCTTGGTAGAAATCACCGGCCTTCTCTAGCGCCGGGCTTAGCTCCTCAATAACTCCAACATTTTCATGTCCTTGGATTATTGGGAAAGGCGTATCGGTCTCGGATTCAGTACCGGCATATTGTTTGGTCTCACCTTGGTAGGTGTGTTTATCGGTGCCGCAGATTCCAGATAGTTCAACGCGCATCAACAGCGCCCCATCTTCTAACTTGGGGCGGTCAAAAGTTTGGACTTCATAGCGCCCAGGGGCAACCAATACTGCGGCACGAATCTTCATATCTGTAAGTTAGACCTTCGAGCGATTGGTTACCAGATTTCGACTCTCTCGGATTCAGCCAGCCATAACTTATCGCCCTCGGTTACTTCAAAGGCCTCATAGAAATCACTGAGATTGGCGACGATCGCGTTGCAGCGGAACTCATATGGAGAATGCGGATCTGTTGCGATACGACGGCGTAGTTCTTCTGCACGCACCTTTCCGCGCCAGGCTTGCGCCCAAGATAAGAAGAAACGTTGTTCACCCGTTAAACCATCGATTACAGGCGCTGGAGCGCCCTTTAGAGCCAATTTATAAGCCTTAAAGCCGATTGCTAGGCCACCAAGGTCTCCAATGTTTTCTCCGACCGTTAGAGCGCCATTTACATGGATATCTGGGGTCTCTTCTGGATAAAGGGCATCAAATTGTTTGATCAACATATTTGCGCGCTTTTCAAACTCGGTGCGATCGGATTGGGTCCACCAATCGATCATGTTTCCATCGCCATCGAATTTAGAACCTTGGTCATCGAAGCCATGGCCGATTTCATGGCCGATAACCGCGCCGATTCCGCCGTAATTGGCTGCGATATCGGCTTCCAGATCGAAGAACGGTGGCTGCAAGATGGCAGCCGGAAAGACGATCTCGTTCTGGATCGGGTGGTAGTAAGCGTTAACGGTCTGCGGGGTCATGAGCCACTCGGTCTTATCAACGGGCTTGCCGATCTTGGCGAGTTCAATATCGCGGGCAAATTTGGTGATCCGTCCGATATTTCCGAAGAGGCCATCGCGAGTAATTGTTAGCGCCGAATAATCTCGCCACTTATCGGGATAGCCGATCTTTGGCGTGAACTTTCCTAACTTATCTAAAGCCTTGGCTTTAGTTTCAGGGCTCATCCAGGAAAGATCATTGATGCTGATGCGGTAGGCCTCAATTAAATTAGCAACTAGCTCGAGCATCGCAATTTTGGCTGCCTCTGGGAAATGGCGCTGGACATAGATGCGGCCAATCGCCTCGCCGAGTGCGCCTTCTACAAAGGAAATTGCGCGCTTCCAGCGAATTCGGATTTCGGGGGTGCCCGATAAAGTCTTGGCGTAGAAATCAAAGTTCTGATTTACAAATTCATCTGGAAGATAAGCCGCAGCTCCTGAAATCAACTGCCACTTCATCCACGCCTTCCATGGGGCGGGGTCAAAGTTTTCTAGGATGCCAGATAACCCAGCAAAGAATGGTGGCTGTTGCACAACTAGCTCGTCAAAGGCCGCCTTTGGAATCTGGCTGTATTCGAGCCAAGTCGCCCAATCAAAGTGTGGGGCAAGGGCGCAGAGCTCTTTGAAGGTCATCTTGTTATAGGTCAGTTCGACATCGCGATCTTTTACTTGATCAAAGTGATGGGATGCAATTTGGGCTTCTAGGGCATAAATCTTCTCCGCTAAATCTGCACCGTTATCAATCTTGGCGAGGGCAAACATTTTGGCGACGTGGACTTTAAAGGCTTGGCGAATTTCTTCATATTGTTCTTCGCGGTAGTAAGCCTCATCGGGCAGAGACAAGCCACCTTGCCCCAAATAGACAATGTTCATTTCCGAGTTCATGGCATCGCCATAAATTCCGAGACCGAATGCTCCACCCAATCCGCGCATTTCTAGATCGGCCATCGTCTTAATAAATTGATCGCGAGTTTCGATGCGATCGATTGCGGCGAGATCATCTAGCAGGGGGGTAATGCCGGCTTTGGTGATCGCATCAGTGTCGAGGAAGCAGTCATATAAATCGCGAATCTTCTGGGCATCGCCTTCGCCCTTGGCGGTCTCGATAATTTCACGGACCTGGGCTTCAGCCTCTAAATAGAGTTGGTAGGTAATGCCATCGGAGGAGCGATCTTGCGGGATCTCGTGGTCTTTGAGCCAGCGGCCATTGAAGTAGCGGTAGAGATCATCTTGGGGGCGAAAAGTTTTATCGATATGTGAAGGATCGATCCCACTGCGTAGCTGCTTAGTCATGGCTTCCTTTGTTCTCGTAAACGTTCCAATAAGTAGTTGAAAGTTCAACTTTGCCGTAATTCACGTATGATTGCCAAATGGCACGGCAAAACGCTACCTCACCTCGCTGGCTCAACGCTGCTGAAATGAAGGCTTGGCGCCGCTATATCGTGGCTAGCCGACGATTGCTCGAAGCCTTGGATTTAGACCTAGCCCACCATGAACTTTCGATGGCTGATTACGAGATTTTGGCGCAGTTAAGTGATGCCCCAGAACGCCGGATGCGTATGTCAGAACTTGCTGAAGTCGCGATGCTTTCTAGGTCGCGCCTTTCACATCGCATGAAGGTTATGGAGAAGGCCGGCTGGGTAAAGCGTGAAGCCTGCCCTATAGATAAACGTGGATATTTTGCGGTGATGACCGCCAAGGGTTGGAAGGCGATAGTTGCAGCGGCTCCGGACCATGTAGATAGTGTGCGCTCGCGTTTTGTTGATCATCTATCGAAGGGCGATCAAGTAGCCCTTGCTGAGATTTTTGAGCGAGTATCAGATTCGCTACGAAAAGATTTGAAAGATAAATAAATAAAAAAGTGAAATAAAAAACCCGCCACATAAAGTGGCGGGTTTTTTATTAAGTAATGAATTACTTAGCTGCTGCCTTCTTGCGGCGGCGCTTCTTTGGAGCTGCTGCTGGAGCTGCTGCCTTCTTGCGACGCTTTGGAGCTGCCTTCTTAGCTGCTGCCTTCTTGCGACGCTTTGGAGCTGCCTTCTTAGCTGCTGCCTTCTTGCGACGCTTTGGAGCTGCCTTCTTTGCTACTGCTGCTTTCTTGCGGCGCTTCTTTGGAGCTGCTGCTGGAGCTGCTGCCTTCTTGCGACGCTTCTTTGGTGCTGCTTTCTTAGCTGCGGCCACGTACTTCTCCTATCGGAATGGTTCGGATCCGTCACCCAAACCTGTTCGTGGATAAGTCTGACGGATATGTAAAAAAATTGCTAGTACATAGTGATAAAAAACAGAGTGCGTGTCGCAATTTATTTTTTTATTTTTTTGTGCATTTGAGAAAAAAATAATGGAAATGATTTACCGATTGGTAGCCGATTTTTGTGAAAATCTAGAGAAAATCTGGAAAATTTAGAAAAATTGGCCCGATTTTTTCTTATTTTTCCTCTTCGGCGCGAATTCTGCGCATTTCAACGGCATATTCGTTCGTTTCAGAGTCATATTTTCGCAATTTCGGCAGGCAAAGGGCCAAAATTGCCACCGAAACTATGCAGAGAACCCCTCCAAAAGTTACTGAGAAGTTCAATGTAGTAACCGCCGCCATTGATGCCGCACGCATCTGCCCGGCAAGTGGACCGATCGAATATGAAAGTAGTTCGATCCCTGCAAGTCGTCCGCGGTATCCATCTGGGATTGTTTGGTTCCAAATAACTCCGCGAAAAAGCGCACTGACCATATCGGCCGCCCCGGCCATAGCAAGAAATAGCAGAACCAGAATCAGGGAGTTGGATAACCCAGCGAGTGCGATAGCTGCGCCCCAACCAATGGCCGCCCAAATAACTGCTCGTCCATGAAAACGGTAGGTGCGAGTCCATCCACTTGTCAGAGTTACTACAACCGAGCCAACAGTTCCGGCGGCATAGAGCAGGCCGAGCGCCCAAGGTGCGCCGAGTTGGTCTGCCCAAAAGGGAAAGAGCGCAATGGGCATCGCAAAGAACATCGCTGCTAAATCAACTAGGTAAGTTCCCATTAAATCTTGGCGGCGAAATGCATAACGCACACCTTCAATTAACCCTGCCAGAGATGGCTTTTGCGCCTCTGGATTGGCAGGTACGTTTTTAACGCGCATCAGAAATGCGAGAGAGATAAAGAAGGTAGCGATATCTGCGATGTAACCAACTGAAACGGAGAAGGTTGCAATTAAAACTCCACCAATTGTTGGACCGATGATTACACCGAGCTGCCAACGAAGTGACATCAACGCACTAGCCGCCGGAAGATCGGCATGGCCAACTAGCCGCGGCAAGATGGCATCGGCGCTGGGGCGTTGCAGACCATTGACGGCGGCAAATAAACCGATGACGACATAGATCAGAATTAAATTGGGATTGGGAGACAGGGCGTTGACCAACAAGATTGCAACTAGAACCAAGGATGCGAATTCGGTCGCCCAGATCATCTTCTTGCGATCAACATAATCGGCTAAGACCCCGCCATAGAGCCCAAAGAGAATCAGCGGCACGATCTCAACCACCCCTGAGATGCCCACTGCGATGTAAGAGTTGGTCATCTCTTTGATCTGAAATGGAACGGCGACGTAAGTGATCATCGAACCCAGGTAGGTAACTAGCCCTGAGGCCCAAAGATTTCGAAAATCTGGGTATTTCTTGAGCGGAGTTATATCAATCGCAAATTTTGACCGCTTAGTTTCTTCCACGTGGGTTAGTTAAAGGTATTTTCGGGGCCAGGGAAAGTTCCCCCACGCACATCTGCGGCAAATTCTTCTGCCGCAGCCGAAATTTCAGAACGCAAGTTTCGATAAGCCTTAGCCAACTTTGGTGGATTAGCAGTTAGCCCAACTAAATCTGTCCAGACCAAAACTTGGGCATCGCAATTAACCCCGGCGCCGATTCCGATAGTTGGAATGGAAAGGGCCGCAGTAATTTTCGCTGCGAGTTCTGCTGGGACGAGTTCTAAGACGATGGCGAAAGCACCTGCCTTTTCCAGAGCCAACGCCGCCTGCAAAATCGCCTCCCCATCTTCACGGCCCTGGACGCGATAGCCCCCAAGTTGATGAAGTGATTGCGGGGTAAGGCCCAAGTGGCCCATCACCGGAATGCCGGCTGCGGTCAATTTTTCAACGGTGGCTAAATGCGCACCTTCTAGTTTTACCGCCATCGCGCCGGCCTCTTTAAAGAAGCGGATTGAAGTAGCGAGTGCTTGTTCAGGTGATGACTCGTAAGAACCAAAGGGAAGATCTGCGATGACAAGTGCGCGCTTTGATCCACGGACTACTGCACGGGTTAGCGGAATCATTTCATCGACGGTGACCGGGATGGTGTTCTCTTCACCCAGAAAATTATTGCCGGCGCTATCGCCGACCAATAGAACAGGTATGCCTGCCGTATCGAAGATCTCTGCCGTCATCTGTTCGTAAGAAGTGAGCATCGCCCACTTTTCGCCAGCGGTCTTCGCCTTCTTCAAATCGAGAATCGTGACGCGACGATGCGCTGCGCCACCATAAAGGGTCGTTGTACTCCCAGACGTTGATGTCATTGCTTCCTCCAGCCTCGAAGCTTCGCGAGAAGTCTCCGGGTCTTATCTATTGAGGGATCTTTTTAATGCGGGTTCTGGGACCAAGGGTATTCCATTACTCTTGAAGAATGAAGTTGCGAGTAGCCCTCGCCCAGGTCAACCCAACAGTTGGTGATCTGGTTGCCAACGCTGCCTTGGTGCGCGAAAACTTCAAGACCGCCCAAGATGCGGGAGCGCATATCGTCGTTTTTCCGGAGATGGTTCTAACTGGATACCCAGTTGAAGATCTCGCGTTACGTCCTTCTTTTCAACTAGCCAGCCAGAGCGCTTTAGCTGAATTAGCTGGTCAATTAACTGGTAGATGCGTGGCGATCGTTGGGTATTTAGATCAAGTAAATGGCGCCCCACAAAATATGGTTGCCGTGATTAGCGATGGCAAGGTCGCGGCGCGTTATGCCAAATGTCATCTACCTAACTACGGCGTCTTCGATGAATTCCGCAACTTTGTTCCAGGTGATAAAACTTTGGTGGTGCGCATCCATGGCGCAGATATCGGAATCGCAATCTGTGAAGACCTCTGGATCGATGGGGGTATTACCGCCCAACTTGCTGATCGCAAACCGGGGCTAGTTATCGTTCCTAATGGTTCGCCTTATGAACGCGCTAAAGATGACACTCGTTTAGCTTTGGTCACCAAGCGCGCTCGCGAAGCCAAGGCGCCATTGGTCTATGTAAATATGACTGGCGGCCAAGATGACTTGGTCTTTGATGGCGACAGCATTGTGGTTGGTGCAGATGGTTCGGTCATTGCACGAGCACCACAATTTGAAGATGGCATCGCGGTAGTTGATATCGATGTTGCAACTAAGACAAGTTCGCCAGATGTGATTATTTCTGAAGATGAAGTCAGCGTTGATCGCGCCCTAATTCCTGGTGTGGCGGTTCGCCTGGATGATCGCGAAGAAATTTGGAACGCGATAGTTGTTGGCTTACGTGACTATGTTGAGAAGAACGGTTTCCGAAGCGTTGTCGTTGGTTTATCTGGCGGTATTGATTCGGCGTTAGTTGCGGCGCTAGCCGTCGATGCACTTGGCGCCAAGCGAGTAAATGGCGTTGCGATGCCAAGCAAATATTCATCCGATCATTCGATCTCTGATGCCCAAGCTTTCGCAGATGCCACCGGCATTCACTTCCGCACTGTGGCGATTGCGCCGATGGTTGATGCCTATATGAATAACTTGGTTTTAAAGGGCATTGCTGAAGAGAACTTGCAGGCCCGCGTGCGCGGAACAACGCTGATGGGGATCTCTAATCAAGAGGGACATTTAGTTTTAGCAACCGGCAATAAATCAGAGCTCGCCGTTGGTTACTCAACTTTGTACGGAGATGCAGTTGGCGGCTTTGCGCCGATTAAAGATATTTATAAGACCGATGTCTGGGCGTTATCTCGTTGGCGCAATGAAGTTGCCCGCGCCCGCGGTGAAGCCGAGCCAATTCCGGTTAACTCAATTGAAAAAGAGCCAAGCGCAGAGCTGCGCCCTGGCCAAAAAGATTCTGATTCACTTCCTGATTACTTGTTGCTAGATCGCGTCTTAACGGCATACGTTGATGATGATCAGGGATCCGCGGCTTTGATTGCCGCCGGCTTTGATGAGGCTTTGGTTCGTCGCGTAATTGCGATGGTCGACAAGGCCGAATACAAGCGCCGCCAATATCCACCTGGGCCAAAGGTTTCTAAGCGTGCGTTCGGGAAAGATAGGCGTCTGCCAATGACTTCGCGCTGGCAAGAAGGTATTTAACACAGCCGTAACTTTGCCTTGGCAAGATCTGGTCCATGACTTCCCAAGATGCCCAAATGAGCAAGCAGCAAGAGTTCGTACTTCGCACAATCGAAGAACGTAATATTCGTTTTATTCGTTTGTGGTTTACCGATGTCTTGGGATATTTGAAATCCGTTGCGATCGCACCAGCTGAATTAGTTAACGCCTTCGAAGAGGGTATCGGTTTCGATGGTTCTGCGATTGAAGGATTTGCCCGCGTTACCGAATCAGATATGTTGGCAAAACCAGATCCTGCAACATTTTCAATCTTGCCGTGGCGCACTGAAGCACCAGGGGCTGCGCGCATGTTCTGCGATATCACCATGCCAGATGGTTCGCCATCACATGCTGATCCACGCAACGTACTTCGTCGCACTTTAAATAAGGCAGCGCAGATGGGTTACACCTGTTACACCCACCCAGAAATCGAATTCTTCCTATTTAAAAATTCACCAGTTAAAGGTGAACAACCAGTTCCTGTTGACCAAGGTGGATATTTCGACCACACACCAGCTGTTGTGGGACATGACTTCCGTCGCCAAGCGATCACTATGTTGGAGGCGATGGGAATCTCTGTCGAATTTAGCCATCACGAAGGCGCACCAGGACAACAGGAAATCGATCTACGTTATGCCGATGCTTTAAGCACCGCAGATAACATCATGACCTTCCGCCATGTGATTAAAGAAGTGGCACTCGAACAAGGTTTCTACGCATCCTTTATGCCTAAGCCATTTACCGAGCATCCAGGTAGCGGAATGCATACCCACGTCTCACTCTTTGAAGGTGAGAAGAACGCTTTCTACGATGCATCAGCAGAATTTAATTTATCGAAAGTTGCGCGCTCATTTATAGCCGGCATTTTGAAGCACTCATCTGAAATCACCGCGGTTACAAACCAATGGGTTAACTCATATAAGCGCCTGCAAGGTGGGGGAGAAGCGCCTTCACTGATTTCTTGGGGACATAACGATCGCAGCTCATTGGTACGTATCCCGATGTATAAACCAAATAAAGAGAATTCAACACGTATCGAATTTCGTTCTCCTGATTCTGCTTGCAACCCATATCTGGCCTACGCCGTTATGTTGGCTGCTGGCTTGAAGGGAATTGAAGAGAAGTACGAACTTGTAGATAACGCCAACCCAGAATCACTTCCAGCCAACTTAGATGAAGCGATCGCGGTTATGGAGAAGAGCCAACTAGTCCGTGAGACTTTAGGCGAGCATGTCTTTGAATATGTACTTCGCAATAAGCGCGCCGAATGGCAGGACTATCGCCGCCAGGTCAGCGCTTACGAGTTAGACCGATATTTACCTGTCCTGTAACACCTAATTTGCCCTTTGGGCTGTTACTTTATTGGCATGGCTAAAGCGATAACAGATAACGGTTTACGACGCATCAATTTAATTGCTGGTGTTCTTCACCTGGCGCAGATGGTGGCAGTACTTGCTCTCGCATCTGATTTCACGCTACCGATCACCGCGCGATATATGTCTGGCCCTCCAGGAAGCACCTACGGCGATCTAATCGTTTTATGGGATGCCCCACTTGCGATCGGTGTTGCAGTTTTCTTGGGCCTTTCATCGCTTGCCCACTTTATTGTCGTTAGCCCGAAATTCTTTCCGCGATATATCGCGGGTCTTGCAACGCACCGAAACTTCTTCCGTTGGGTTGAATATTCAATTAGCTCCTCAGTAATGATCGTTCTGATCGCACAAGTAACTGGAATTTCAGAGATCACCGCGCTGATTTCAATCTTCGGCGTCAACGCTTCGATGATTCTCTTTGGTTGGCTGCAGGAAAAATATGAAGAACCTGGCAACGGTGGATGGGTTCCATTTATCTTTGGTTGCATCACCGGCATAGTTCCATGGCTGGCACTTGTCTTCTATGTCTTTGCAATCGGCGGCGTTGGCGAGAACCAAGCACCGACCTTCGTCTACTTCATCGTCTTCACAATTTTCGTTCTCTTTAACTCATTTGCACTCGTTCAATTCCTTCAATACAAGAAGGTCGGCAAGTGGTCGGATTATCTTCGCGGAGAGCGGACCTACATAACACTTTCCCTAGTTGCCAAATCGCTACTTGCTTGGCAGATCTTCGCCAATACACTCATACCCGTATAAAGATTTAAAAACTTTTATAGGAGGATAAGTGTCATTACGTTGGGGTTATTTAGGTGCAGGTGGAATCGCTGACATCATCGCTACTGATTTCGGCCATGCTGGTTTAAAGATCCAAGCAGTTGCAACCCGCGATATGGCGCGCACCAATGCCTTCGCCGATAAATTCAATATCCCAAATCGCCACCCAGATTATGCAGCCCTGGTTGCAGATCCAGAAGTTGATGTTATTTATATTTCTACCGTTCAGACCTTGCACCGCGATCATGCGCTCTTGGCAATCGAAGCCGGCAAGCATGTCTTGTTGGAAAAGCCTTTCACCATGAACGCTGCGGATGCTCATGAAATTTATGCAGCCGCAAAGCGCAAGAACGTATTTGTCATGGAGGCTATGTGGACCCGTTTCTTGCCAACGATGAATGCAGTTTTTGCGGCGATTAACGCGGGAGAAATCGGCACACCGCACTTTGTCTACGCAGATCACAGCCAGTATTTGCCAATCGAAAGAGCGCCTCGTTTATGGAACCGTGAACAAGGTGGCGGCGCACATTACGATCTCGGTATTTATCCGATGCATATGGCGATCCGTACCTTAGGTTTTCCAGATTCAGTGAGTGGAAAATCGATCATGACCGATACCGGTGTCGATTCTGCAACTGCTGCTGTATTGCAATACAACAACGGAAGCCTGGCGCTGATTAACTCATGCATGACTATGGCAGGCACACTCACCGCGGCAATTCACGGCGATAAAGGTCGCATTGAAATTGATGGTTGGTTCTTCGAACAGACCACATTTAGCATCTTCGATAATAAGCATCAGCTAGTGCGCACTTATGAAGAGAAAATTGCTGGACGAGGCATGCAGTATCAAGCAATTCACGTTGAAGAGTGCATTGCAAAGGGTTTAACTGAAAGCCCAATTCTTAGCCTTGCCGATACTGTAAAAATTATGGAAGTTATGGAGCAGGTTCACGTCTTTTAAGCCCGGCTTGCTCGTATCTGACTAATCGCGTTACTATTTATACATGACACTTCGCAGCCTCCTCCTTCGCTGCCGTGGCGGGGCCAAGTAAGCCGGTCCCCTCGCCGCGGGGTTTGTCGCACCGGTAAAACCCGACAAAACCCAGCACAACCCCGCAAATTAAGACACTAGGAGTTAAGTAAATGTCGCAAGAAAAGAATTTCCCTGATCAAAAACCTTCACCGATGCCAGTGCATCGTTATTCATCATTTATTCCAGTAGATCTTAAAGATCGCACTTGGCCTACCAAGCAAATGACCAAGGCGCCGCAGTGGTGTTCGGTTGATCTACGCGATGGCAATCAAGCGCTGATCGATCCGATGGATACGCCACGTAAATTGGCGATGTTTAAGCTTTTGGTAAAGATGGGCTACAAAGAGATCGAAGTTGGTTTCCCATCTGCTTCACAAACTGATTTTGATTTCGTTCGCAAAATTATCGATGAAGATATGATCCCCGATGATGTTGTCATCCAGGTTTTAACCCAAGCACGCGAACCGCTAATTCGTCGCACCTATGAAGCGATCAAAGGCTCTAAGCAAGCGATCGTCCACCTATATAACTCGACATCTACTTTGCAACGCCGCGTGGTCTTTGGTCTAGATAAAGAGGGCATTAAGAAGATCGCAACTGACGCTGCGCAACTCTGTCTTGATCTAGTTTCAACTGTGCCTGGTACCAAGGTTTCCTTTGAATATTCACCAGAGTCATATACCGGTACCGAACTCGAATTCGCAGTTGAAGTTTGCAACGCAGTAAATGCGATCTGGAAGCCGACTCCGCAGTGGAAGACGATCATGAACTTGCCGGCAACAGTTGAGATGGCAACGCCCAATGTTTACGCCGATTCGATCGAGTGGATGTGTCGCAACCTAGTAAATCGCGAGAGCGTAATTGTTTCACTTCATCCACATAACGATCGTGGTACCGGAGTTGCAGCAGCAGAACTTGGTTACTTGGCAGGAGCAGATCGCATTGAAGGAACGCTCTTTGGAAACGGTGAGCGCACCGGAAATGTATGTCTGGTAACTCTTGGTATGAACTTGGTTTCACATGGCATCGATCCGATGATCGATTTCTCAGATATCGATGAGATCCGCCGCACTGTGGAATATGCCAACCAGCTTCGCGTTCCAGAACGCCACCCATATGGTGGAGATCTGGTCTTCACAGCATTTTCTGGTTCACATCAAGATGCCATCAAGAAAGGCTTTGAGCACCTTGAAAGAGATGCGCAAGCGGCCGGCGTTGATAAAGATAAATTCACTTGGGCGATTCCGTATTTGCCAATTGATCCAAAAGATATTGGCCGCTCATACGAAGCCGTTATCCGCGTTAACTCGCAATCTGGCAAGGGTGGAGTTTCTTATCTGATGAAGCATGAACATCATCTTGATCTGCCACGTCGCCATCAAATTGAATTTAGTCGCGTTGTGCAGACTAAGACAGATACCGAAGGTGGCGAGATAACTTCAGATGCTTTGTGGCATATTTTCGAAGATGAATATCTGCCAACTGAATCTGCTCCCCAAACGGCGAAAAGTTGGGGACGTTTCAGACTTCGAGGACTTTCGCAGACTTCAGTACTAAATGAAGATGTTCACTTAACTGTGACAATTCTTGATCGTGGTGAAGTTAAAGAACTTTCTGGCCAAGGCAACGGTCCAATTGCGGCTTTCTGCAATATCTTGCAAGATTACGGCGTAGATGTTCGAGTCCTTGATTACTACGAGCATGCACTTTCTGCCGGTGGCGATGCATCAGCTGCTGCCTACCTGGAGTGCTCAATCGGTAGCGAAGTTTTTTGGGGCGTAGGAATCGACCCAAACACCACAACTGCTTCACTTAAAGCGGTCGTGTCTGCAATAAATCGCGCTATTCGCTGACTACCTTTACCTTTGTGAGCCTTTATCGTGACGAAGCAATTATCTTGCGTACCCAGAAGTTGGGCGAAGCAGATCGCATCATCACGCTCTTAACCCGCGAACATGGTCGTGTTCGCGGCGTTGCCAAAGGCGTTCGTCGCACAATGTCTAAATTCGGTGCGCGCCTTGAACCAGGAAGCCATGTAGATATCCAACTTCATAAAGGGCGGACCTTCGACACGATTACACAGGTCGAAGCCATCAATAATTACGGTGAAGCGCTAACTGATGATTATCAGCGTTGGACAATTGCATCCGCAATTTTGGAAACTGCTGAAAGATTTACTTCGCAAGAGTACGAGCCAGCGTTGCAAGAATTTCAATTAGTTGTTGGCGGTATGAAAGCTCTAGCCGAAAATCGTTATGACGCATCTCTTATCTTGGATGCATTCTTATTGCGCTCACTCGCAATCGGTGGCTATGCGCCATCTACTACCAATTGTTCGCGCTGTGAAAAGCCCGGACCGCATCGTTACTTCTCACTTGTTGGCGGGGGATCTGTCTGCATGGAATGTCGCCCATCGGCATCGGCAACTCCCGCCCCCGAGACTCTGCAATTACTCGGCGCTCTTTTGAGTAGTGATTGGGATGTTGCACAAAATAGCGAACCTCGTCATCGCCGTGAGGCTAGTGGTTTAGTCATTGCTTACTTACAATGGCATCTCGAACGTGGCTTACGAAGCCTGCCGATCGTGGAGAGAGTTTAAGAGTTGAGCAAAAAGATCGAGATCCCAGAACACATCGCGATTGTGATGGATGGCAATGGTCGTTGGGCAAAAGATCGCGGACTTGCACGAACCGCAGGACATGAAGCCGGCGAGAAAGTCTTATTTGATTTAGTAGAAGCAGCAATCGGTTTCGGCGTTAAAGAGTTAAGCGCTTACGCCTTTTCAACAGAAAACTGGAAGCGCACCCCTGAGGAAGTTAAGTTTTTGATGGGCTATAGCCGCGATGTTTTGCGCAAGCGCCGCGATCGCTTAAATGAAATGGGTGTAAAGATCCAATGGATCGGCCGCCCGCAGCGTTTATGGAAATCCGTTATCTCCGAGCTCGAAGAAGCCCAAGAGTTAACAAGGAAGAACAAGACCTTAACTTTAAATATGTGCGTTAACTACGGGGGGCGTTCTGAACTAGTTGATGCAACTACCGCGCTGGCGCGTGATGTGAAGCGTGGCAAGTTAAAGCCAGATGCGATTACTGAAAAGACGATTGAAAAATATCTTTACTCACCAAAGATGCGCGATGTTGATCTCTTCTTGCGCTCATCAGGGGAGCAGCGCACCAGCAACTTCTTGCCGTGGCAATCGGTCTATGCCGAATTCGTCTTTATGGATGTACTTTGGCCAGATATGACGCCAAAACAATTGTGGAAAGCGATCGAGATTTATTCAGAGCGTGACAGGCGGTTCGGTAAAGCCTAAGTTTTAAGCCTTAGCACTTAGCGCAGAGGCCAAAGATCTCTGCAGTATGTCCGACATCGCGAAAGCCATGTTCTTCGGCCATCATCTTCGCCCACTTTTCAATAGCACCGCCTTCAATTTCAACGGTATCGCCACAACCTTTACAAACTAGGTGATGATGGTGGGCTTCACCGCATAAGCGATAGATCGCTTCACCATCATCGCGGCGCAGAACATCAACGATCTTGTCGTTAACCAAACTCTGCAGCGCGCGATAAACGGTGGTTAGCCCAATGCTCTCGCCTTCACGTTGCATGAGGCGATAAATTTCCTGCGCGCTGGCGAAACCACCAGCGCGCTCAAGGGTGCTCAGAACCCTTGGGTTGGATCTAGACATTATTCGACGTGGCCATCTTCATGGTGTTCGCCTTCTTCATGTACTTCGCCATCTTCATGGTGTTC
>JBIIUL010000112.1:0-3247 GCA_044340015.1 Candidatus Planktophila sp. | reverse complement strand
TGCGTAAAGCAGGTTCCAGATTCATGGGCAGAGAAGAAGATGGTCAATGGAGTGCTCGATCGCGAGAGCGTTGATGCAGTACTTAACGATCTAGATGAATATGCCGTTGAAGAAGCGCTGCGAATTGCAGAAGCACACGGCGGCAATGAAGAAGGTGGCGCACATACCGTCACGGTGATTTCGATGGGACCAGAACGCGCAACCGAAGCAGTTCGTAAAGCGCTGTCCATGGGTGCAAACGATGCAATCTTGGTAACTGATGGCGCGCTCGCCGGTGCAGATGCGCTGTCAACATCTGCAGTTCTCGCCAAAGTGATTTCAGATGGCGGTTATGACTTAGTTATTTGCGGAACTGAATCAACTGATGCGCGCATGAGCGTTGTACCAGCGATGATCAGCGCTCGCCTGGGTTGGGCGCAGTTAACTTTTGCCTCCAAGGTAACAGTTGATCCTGCCGGATCAGTTGCAATCACCCGCGTAACTGAAGCTGGCGTTGATGAAATCTCTGCCGCATTTCCTTGCGTGATTAGCGTTGTCGAAAAGATCAACGAGCCACGTTACCCATCATTTAAAGGCATCATGGCAGCTAAGAAGAAGACGATTGAGCAGAAAGATTTAGCAGCAGTTGGTGCCAGCGCACAAAACGCTTGGTCGCAAGTAAGCGATGCAACCCCGCGCCCACCACGCGCTGCAGGATTGAAAGTAACCGATGAAGGTAGCGGCGGCGAAGCGCTAGTTAACTTCCTGGCAGAGAAGAAGTTGATATGAGTAAAGTATTTATTCTCGCTGATTTTTCAGGAGAAAAGGCGAGCAAAACAACGGCAGAGCTAGCAACCGCTGGTGCACGTATTGGTTCAGTAACCGCAGTTGTTCTTGCTGCTGCTGGTAAAGGGGCAGCACTTGCTGCAAATGTAAATCAAGGTCCGATCGCCAACGTACTGGTTGTTGAATCAGATGACTTTGCACAATTTGGCGTTGCTGCATCTGCCGATGCTCTTGCAAGCCTAATTAAAGAGAACTCTCCATCTGCAGTGCTAATTGCATCTCACGCCTTCGGCAAGGAAGTTGCCGCCCGCGTTGCAGTACTTACTGAATCTGGAATCATCACAGATGCCGTAGATGTGTCTGCAGATGCCACTGCAACTCAATTGGTATTCGGTGGTTCGACAACAGTTCATTCAAAGGTTTCACACGGCACACCAATCATTACCGTTCGCCCAAATAGCGTGGAGGCAGATCTAACTGCTGCAACACCTGCGATCGAAAATGCAACTGCTGCTATTTCAGATGCCGCAAAGAAATCTAAGATCTCTTCATCTCAACCTCCTGTTAAGGGTGGACGTCCTGAGTTAACTGAAGCAAATATCGTTGTTTCAGGTGGCCGTGGCACAAATGGAGATTTCGCAGCGGTTGAAAAATTCGCTGACGAACTCGGCGCCGCAGTTGGCGCATCACGCGCGGCAACTGATGCCGGTTGGTATCCACATTCACACCAAGTCGGACAGACTGGCAAGAGCGTTAGCCCACAGTTATATGTTGCTTGCGGAATTTCAGGTGCGATCCAACACCGCGCAGGTATGCAGACATCTAAGACAATCGTCGTCGTAAATAAAGATCCTGAAGCACCGCTCTTTGATATCGCAGATTTCGGCGTAATCGGCGATCTATTCAACGTATTGCCACAGGCTACTAAGTCAATCGTTGAATCCAGGTCCTGATTTAAATTTATTTCTTCTTTTGCTTCCAACCATTGGGGCATTGAAGTTTTGTGTTAAAAACTTTTTTTGTCTGCTTACCTTTTACACAAGTTATCGAAACTCGCTTAACTGACGGTGTCGTCGCGGCAGAGCTTTTTTGCGTAGCGGTCTCAGAAGTTATCAAAGGTTGTGTCTGAATTTGAATTGGTCGATTCCACCTCAATACATCGCCAAATATCTCCCACGAAGATGTCCATAATCTCCAGCGAAGTAATGAGCCTTCAGTCGACTTTGTAACAGCCCAAGCTCTAGTTGTATGGGTCTTTGGGCAACTAGCTTCAGATGGTAACCATCCCATTGCTGGCGTATCGAGCACCCAATTTCCATCCAAATCTTGAAATTGCAATTCGGCATTTATCCCCGGCACGTGACAGCCACTCAGTGGTATGTACCTACCATTAGACACTCCCTGCAATCGAATCTTCTCTAGTTCCTCAATTTTCAATTGCTTGGCATCTTCATCCGCTTTTTCAGCCTGTAAAAATTCTGCCCATTTGGTATTCATCATTGAAAGGTATGGTGCAATCCTTGTACCTAAAGTGCCCCCGGTATAGGGAGGCGTCCCTCGACATCCAGATGCCGCAACCAAAACTGCTGCAATTTTCATGACCCCGCCAACATTGATGTACCAAGGACCGCCAGAATCACCGGGGCACATTGCTGTTGGCCCTTCATTTGAATACACAACTTTAGTTTTCTCTAAATGATCACTGCTCCTATCTACTAAAGGAAGTTGAGTCATCCAAGGAGAATGGGATTGAACATTTGGGGCTTGCAAACCATAGCCGTAGTGTGTAACTAGAGCGCCTCGAGAAATAGCAAGATTTATTTCCTCGTCTGTCGCTATTTCTACTGAATAGCCAGTTGCTAGTGGTTTTTCTAAAAACAAGAAAGCTATGTCATTGATTTGTGTTCGGTAATCTCGTATTTCAGGTTTCCAAGTGTTGATAAAATCATCTCGTGTGATGACCTTGAGTACTCGCACTCGAGTTTCTATATCGTCCTTAGTTACATCTGCACCCGGTTGACTGACATAAAGATTAGAAATACTCCACCTCAAATTTGGAGCAAAACCCTGGTCTTCAATCACGCAGTGTGCTGCTGTTGCAACGATTCGCTCGGTTAACAAAGCCATCGAACAGAATGAGGTTCGTGAATCCTTACTGGTTAATAGCGTAAGTACTAGTGGTGAACCTGTCGCATCAGTCCCGCCGTAGACAGAGTGGGCTTGTGTCATCGGCGTGAAACTGGCAATCAAACCAAGGAGAATGACAAGGATTTTGAGTCGCATAGTGCTTAATTTACCGAGAAAGCGTCCCGTCTTCATAGTGCTGAATAGTCCTATGTACGAACTAAGATTCATCCCATGAGCGTCTACCTAGATCATGCGGCAACTACGCCGATGGCTGATGCTGCAATTGCAGCGATGACTAGCTCACTCTCCAAGATCGGCAACCCTTCTTCACTTCACACACAGGGTCGTGCGACTA
>JBIIUL010000111.1:0-3266 GCA_044340015.1 Candidatus Planktophila sp. | reverse complement strand
CTGATGCGATTTGAATAACGAGTGGCAACGTTAAGGGTTGTGCCACCACCCATAGAGAGTCCACAGATAAATACCTTTGAACATGTCTTGAAAAGCTCGGCTAGCTCTGCCTCAACTTTGGCAGGCCATTGCTCCCATTTAACTTCATTTAAATCCGCAGGTTTAGTCCCGTGACCGGGCAGTAAAGGAACTCTGACTGTGAAACCTTTTTGATTTAAATACTCTGCCCAAGGACGCATCGATGCCGGAGAACCGGTGTAACCATGCACCAATAAAACTCCGATACCTTTATTTTTTCCGCTGCCAACTGCCGACCAATCTTCAAGCAGACCAGCGGGCGCTCCAATAACTCCCATTTCTAAAGCGTAGCGAGAACTCACTGTCAGGGCTATGGATTAGCCTTACATTCATGTCGGTACATGCGCTCTCTCTTGCAGAAACCACATTTGTCGTTCTTGACCTGGAAACCTCTGGGGCGGCCCCATCTACCGGGGCTGCAATTACCGAGATCGGCGCACTAAAAGTTCGAGGTGGAGAGATAATTGGTGAGTTCCAAAGCTTTGTAAATCCCGGTCACGCACTTCCCGAATTTATAACCGCGCTAACTGGCATCACAGATTCGATGCTCTTCGATGCGCCAACAATTACTGAGATTCTTCCTACATTCTTTGAATTTCTAGGTTCCCATCTCGAGACGGTTTTGGTCGCCCACAATGCACCATTCGATATTGGTTTTCTCAAATCTGCGGCAATTGAAACGCAATCTATCTGGCCTGAGTTTGTAATCGTAGACACGGTGCGAATCGCCAGGTCTGCCTTAGGCCGCGATGAAGTAACTGATTGCAAACTATCGACATTAGCCGAATTCTTTGGAGCATCGATCGAACCTAACCACCGGGCCTTAGATGATGCCCGTGCAACCGTTGATGTTATGCATGGAATCTTTGAGCGGCTCGGAACTTTTGGCGTTTCAACTTTAGGAGACCTAACTACCTTCAAACGAAAGCGCGAACGTAAAGCCCTAGATTAATTTGCGGCTAACTTGTTACTGAGCAGAATCCACTTATCCAGCAAAGAATTTGCTTTTCCGGAATCAATGCTCTCTGTCGCTTTCTCAAGCGACTTACTTAGACGCTCATGAAGCGAGAGCTCAAACTCTCCATCAAATGCTGCTATCGCTGCTGCCGCATTGAGTAGAACTGCATCTCTTGGCGCACCACGTTCACCTGCAAAGATCGCTCTGGTAATGCGCGCATTTTCTTGAGCATCTCCCCCGACCAGCGCAGAGATCGGTGCGTTAGCTAATGAGAAATCTTTCGCATCGATGCGATCGCTAGAAATCTCACCGTTACCAATTGTCAGAACTGATGTTGTTGTTGCCAAAGTGATCTCATCTAAACCATCATCGCCGCGGAAGACGAAGCCTTCAACTCCACGCTCTGCAAGTACTTGGGCCATTACTAAATGCATTCGGTCGTTGGCGACTCCGATTGCCGCCGCTTTTGGTTTTGCTGGATTAGCAAGTGGTCCCAAAATGTTAAACACAGTCGCCGTCGCTAACTCTTTCCGTGCGGGGGCAGCAAAGCGCATCGCTGGATGAAAGATCGGGGCAAAACAGAAACCGATTCCAAGTTCTGCAACAGTTTGGGCAACTTTTGCACCATCTAGATTGATAGCAACGCCCAGCGCTTCGAGAAGATCACCAGCTCCGGATTTCGAAGATGCAGCACGATTGCCATGTTTCACAACGCGCGAGCCCGCTGCGCCGGCAATGATCGCTGCAGTAGTTGAAATATTGATCGTGTGGGCGCCATCGCCACCTGTGCCCACGGTATCTACAGCACGTTCGGTTATTGAGATCGGTGCGCAGAATTGGTACATCTGTGAAACCAGCGCTCCAACTTCTTCGGGAGTCTCACCTTTATTTTTAAGGGCGATAAGAAATTTTTTTAGATTCTCTTTGTCAGCGCGATCCTCTAATACCTCGCGCATGACAGATTGCGCCTCATTGGGAAGGAGATCAAGTCCGCTTTCTAATTTGGCGATAGCGCCGGCCCAATCAAGTGAGCTCATCTCTAGATCGCCTTTATTTAGGAGTTAAGCGGTAGCAACTGCGCTAGTGCGCATTAAATTTGCGACGGTATTTGCCAGAGTAAATGGATCGATCGGATGGATCACGCTGGCTTCTGCGCGAGACCATGCAGCAAGCCAAGCATCTTCACGTCTGCCGGTAATCAAGAGAACGGGCGGACAGTTAAACACTTCATCCTTTAATTGACGGGCGATTCCCATTCCGCCCTCAGGCACAGCCTCTCCATCTAAAATAAATAGATCGGCGCGGAGATTTCCTGAAACGCTCTTCTTATCGATGTAGGAGCGAAGGGCCGCCCCAGTTGCAAATTCCACGATCTGATGTTCCGGTAGATCGTTGGCAACCTTCTGGCCCAACGCCGCCACGACTGCTTGGCGTACAGAAGAGTCGTCGGAGTAAACGATGACGATCGGCTTCTGCGTTGAACTCATGTGGGTAAGTCTAATCAAAGGCCGCGGATTTCCCAGCCAGATTTAAGGCGGAAATGCGTGATCCGTTTCACCAGAAAGTGAGGCATTTTAAGCGTCAGATATGAGGCGATAACTAGGTGGGTGAGCCTACTTTCAGGGATACTTGCCCCATGACCAGCTCATCGACTGCGACCCACCACAACATCAACCGCCCAAATATGGTGGCGGTTGGAACGATCGTTTGGCTCTCCAGTGAGTTGATGTTCTTTGCCGCTCTCTTTGCAATGTACTTCACTACTCGCGCGGTTCAAGGTCCAGAAATTTGGTTGGAATCGACAAAGGTTTTAAATATTCCTTTCGCCGCATTTAACACAACAATTTTGGTTCTCTCATCGGTAACCTGCCAGTTCGGAGTATTTGCTGCAGAGCGATTCCAAGCAAAGCGCAACGGTTCTCTACTCAACGTTAAATCTTGGGGAATGCGCGAATGGTTCTCTTTAACATTTTTGATGGGCGCCTTCTTCATTGCAGGTCAGGTATATGAATATGCCCACCTGACTCAAGAAGGTTTGGCGCTTTCAACTAACGCATATACATCTGTCTTTTATCTAGCAACAGGCTTCCACGGACTTCACGTAACCGGTGGGTTGATCGCATTTTTAATTGTCATGATTCGTGTCGCAAAGGCGCGACGCTTTACCCATAACCAGGCAACCACAGCGATCGTCGCATCGTATTACTGGCACTTCGTGGATGTTGTCTGG
>JBIIUL010000023.1:0-12902 GCA_044340015.1 Candidatus Planktophila sp. | reverse complement strand
ACTCAAATGCTTTGCGGAGCATTTCGGCGCGCACGCGGGGCGCGGTCTTGGCCCAGGCAGGTGCGGCGCGGTGGGCGGCAGCTAGGGCGGCCTCGATCTGCGCATCTCCAGCGGTGGAGACCTTGGCGATTACTGAGCCATCACTAGGATCTGTTACATCTAAAGTGCCATTTCCATCTACCCATTGACCATCTATATATAACTGAGTGCGCATAGTATGAGCATACTAAATTGTTAAATGGACGCGCCAGCCGCGGTAACTGCAAGGAGTTCAAAGTGCCCAAGTCGTGGACAGATGGTGCGCCTGAGCCGGTTGCTCTCCGAGAAACTACTCATGTTAAAGATCCACTTAGCTACAAGATCAAGCGTCGCCTGCTAGGTAATCCTTTAAATCGGCACACATTAGGCAATCAACGTCTCGGCAAACGATATGCCTTTGGAATTCTTTCCTCCGATTGCATCTCATCCTCTGCCTACGGTGGCGAACAGATTTTGGTCGCTTTAATTCCAGCTTTTGGGCTAGCTGCCTTCACAATTTTCCCACCACTTACCGGCGTCATCCTATTTATGTTACTTATAATTACATTTAGTTACAGAGATGTGATTGGTACATATACTAAATCTGGAAGCGCCTACGTTGTTGCACGAGAAAATTTCGGCAAAATCCCGTCACAAGTGGCAGCCATTGAATTGATGTTCGGTTACATAATAACTGTTGCAATTCAATCTGCAGCTGGAGTAGCGGCAGTCATATCAATATTTCCCGAAATTGATCAATACAAAGTAGTTATTTCTTGCGTAATTGTCGTCATTTTAACTTATGTGAATTTACGGGGAGTTAAGGAAGCAGGAATTGTTTTTGTTATTCCTTCCTATCTCTTTATCGGAACCATGCTTCTTGTATTTATTGCAGGTTTTTATAGATTTTTAAATGGAACTCTTCCAACTTACAGCGCATCCGAAGAGGGTTTAGTTGATATTGGACAATCTCAAGGTTTAATTTCATTTGCCGCGTTTCTATTTATTTTAAGAGCATTTGCAAACGGAAGCGCTTCACTTACAGGAATAGAAGCAATTTCAGATAGCGTTCCGATTTTTAAGCAACCTGAACATGAAAATGCCAGAAAAGTTCTAATTTATATGAGCATTACTCTTGCTACTTTAATTTTAGGTATCAGTTGGCTTGCTAAAGAAACTCTAGCGATCCCCCACGCTGACGGAACGCCAACGGTAATATCTTTGGTTGCGAAAGCTGCATTAGGTGAAAACTTAATCGGCACAGCACTCTATTTTCTAACTCAACTCGGAACAATGTTAATTTTATTCGCCGGGGCAAACACCTGTTTTAGTGCATTTCCGAATATGGTGAACACGGTTTCAAAAGATGGGTACCTGCCAAATAGATTGAGTCAAAGAGGCCACAGATTAGTTTTCTCAAACGGAATTATTTTTATCGCACTCGGCGCCTGTATCTTGATCGTTTCGACAAAGGCAAGTATCACAGTTCTAGCCGCTATTTATGCTTTATCAGTCTTTATCGGCTTTAGTCTTACAAGTTCGGGAATGACTAAACGATCCTTCAAAGATTCAGCAAATAAAATAAATCTAAAGGTGTTGCTACATGCAGGTACAGCGGTCATTTCGATATTCACCGTAATTGTTCTTTCAGTAATTAAATTTGCAGAAGGAACTTGGGTAGTCGTGATTGGAACGCCGATTGTTGTGGCAATTATGCTTCACCTAAATCGCCAGTATGAGCGAGAAAAGAAAGTTCTTTACGTTCCAAGAGAGCAAGAACGTGCAACTACAATTATCCGCCACAACGTTTCGGTGTTGATAGATAAAGTGGACTTGGCAACAGTTGGTGCAATTCGATATGCGCGAAGCCTAAAGCCACGTGAATTGACAGCAGTTCATTTCGTGATTGATGACCGACATGCAGAAGAGATTAAGGCAGCGTGGGCAAAGTCAGATGCGTTAGACGATGTAACTCTTGAATTCATTGATTGCCCTGATCGTCGCTTAGCTAATGCAGCTTTAGATTACGCAATCCGCATGACCGAGAAGAACGATGTCGAGTTAACTCTGCTTCTCCCACGTCGTTCATATTCTGGTTTCCTTGGCCGTTTATTGCATGATCAAACCGCTGAAGAAATTGCTGCACCTATTTCTCAATTGCAGCGCGTTGTTGCAACTATTGTTCCTTTTGACGTAGATCGCATCACCTCTGCTTCACAGTTAATTACCTCTCAACAGAGTGAGGTGAAGCCAGTAGTAGCGGTTCCGCAATTTAAACCTGTTAAAGATGTAATAAAGAGCGTTGAACCGATGAGCCACTATGCAGAAAATATGACTCAAATCGGTGAGATTCAATGGCGAAAGCGTGCACACGTGCAGGGGCGAGTAACTTCAATTAAAAGCGCTCCTCGCGGATCTGCGCCAATGCTCCAGGTAGAAGTTTGGGATCAGACCGGTGGCGTTACTCTGCAATTCTTGGGACGTCGCGAGATTGCAGGCTTAGAAGTTGGTTCGCAATTACGCGCCGAAGGTATGGTCGGTGAAGAAGAAGGTGCTCTGACTATCTTGAACCCTTCTTACGAACTTCTTGCTTAGCGCTGACCTTCAAAGAAATCGCGTAGTAAATCTGCACATTCTTCTTCACGTATTCCTGCTGTCACATTTACTTTATAAAGTGAACGTGGATCGCGAATAACATCCCAAACTGAGCCAACTGCGCCACCTTTTGCATCCCACGCACCAAAAATTAGATGTGAAATTCTTGATTGGGCGATCGCTCCAGCACACATCGGGCAAGGCTCCAGGGTTACAACAAGTGTGCAACCATCTAATCGTGAATTTTGTAATCTCGCGGCAGCGTTACGAATAGCAACAATTTCAGCATGCGCTGTTGGATCGTTATTGGCTTCACGTTCATTAGATCCAACCCCGATGATTACGCCATCTTTATTTATTACTAAAGCACCTACAGGGACATCTCCCGTGGCTGTTGCTTGGCGTGCAATTGTGATCGCTTCTTGCATTAGCGATTCAGGTGTCTGAGTAGAAATTCTTATAGCTCCAATAGCTCTGCAAATTGATCGGCAAATCCTAAGCGACTAGCAATTGCTTCTAGCTGCTCATCAGGAAAAAGTTCTACATCATCGCAGAGCGCAGATAACTCCATCGAATTTACGCCGAGATCTGCCAAGATATCTAAATGACCTACCGGTAGCGGTTCATCATCTTCTTCGGGTGAATCTAAATCACAAAGCTCTAAGAATTCTGCGGCAACTTCATAATCAAGTGCGCAAGTTACATCACTAAGAAACATACTTATATGCGAACCCAAGACTCTTATCAAGATAAAGAATTCTTCATCGATTGCTAGAAGTGCGATCGCACCGCCATTTGTTTGTTGTGATTTAAGGCGATCAATAATGTGTGGTAGATCATGTGCGTCAGGTAACAACGCTAGGTTCCAGCGCCCCTCCTCATGCCAGGCAGCAACGGCGATATCTACCTCGTTAGGCACGACAGCCCCACCAAAATTTGCATCGCTCACATCTGACATATTGGCACTCATTGGGCTAGATGAAAACCCCTGTAAGGTAGGCGTTATGAAAGTTCATGTCGCCGACCACCCGCTGATCACTCATAAGTTGACCGTTCTGCGCGATGAAAGAACTGATTCACCAACTTTCCGTCACTTGGTAGAAGAGCTCGTGACCTTGCTTGCCTACGAGGCAACGCGCGAAGTCAGAACCGAAAAAGTTTCCATCAAGACGCCGGTCACGCAAACGACTGGGTTAAAACTCTCAGATCCGCGTCCAGTTGTTGTTCCAATCTTGCGCGCTGGCCTTGGAATGCTCGAGGGAATGACCCGTTTGATTCCAACTGCTGAAGTTGGATTCTTGGGCATGGTTCGCGATGAAAAGACTTTACAAGCAAGCACATATGCAAACCGACTTCCTGAAAATCTAGCGGGACGTCAATGTTTTGTTTTAGATCCGATGTTGGCAACTGGTGGAACGCTTGTTGCGGCAATTAATTTCCTAATTGAACGCGGCGCTGATGACATCACTGCAATCTGCATTCTCTCAGCGCCTGAAGGAATTAAAGTTTTAGAAGATGCCTTTGCAAAATCTGGCGTTCCAATTACCTTGGTTACTGGCGCCCTCGATGAAAAACTCAATGAGCATGGTTACATCGTTCCCGGCCTTGGCGATGCCGGCGATCGCCTTTATGGTGTCGTTTAAATGGCCTCAACTTCCCCTGGATACGGAATCACAATCCGTGTTGAAGGCGCTCCTGAACTCCAGCCTGTTGCGCTAATTACTGCAACTATCACTGGCGCAGGTGCAACTATCACTGCACTTGACGTTGTTGAGTCACTTCTTGAAAGAGTTGTCATTGACGTAACTTGCGACACCATTGATGCCGATCATGCACAAGAAATCAATGTTGCGTTAACTGCTCATAAGGGCCTAACGGTTCGCAAAGTAAGTGACCGTACATTTCTACTGCACCTTGGTGGAAAGCTAGAAGTTCAATCAAAAGTCCCATTAAAGACTCGTGATGACCTGTCTCGCGCCTATACCCCTGGCGTTGCACGTATCTGTCAGGCAATCGTTGATGATCCTGCAGATGTACGTCGCCTAACCATGAAGCGCAACACCGTTGCTGTTGTAACTGATGGCTCTGCGGTTCTTGGCCTTGGAAATATTGGACCGGCAGCTGCTTTGCCAGTTATGGAAGGTAAGGCTGCGCTCTTTAAGCGCTTTGCAGATGTTGATGCCTGGCCAGTTTGTCTTGATACCCAAGATGTCGATGAGATTGTCCGCACAGTTCAATTAATTGCACCCGTATACGGTGGGATCAACTTGGAGGATATTTCAGCGCCACGTTGTTTTGAAATCGAAGAACGCTTGCGCGAGTTATTAGATATTCCAGTTTTCCATGATGATCAACATGGAACAGCAATAGTCGTGTTAGCAGCGCTTACTAACTCACTGAAACTAGTTAACAAGAAATTAAGTGAAATAACCATTGTCATGAGCGGAGCAGGCGCTGCTGGAACCGCAATAGCGCGCTTGTTAACTAAGAGTGGCGCCTCAAAGATAATTGCTTTCGATAAAGATGGATGTGTTACTCCAGGATTTGATGGAAAAATTTCCGATGCGATGAAGGGCGCTGATGTGTTTATTGGCGTAAGCGCTCCAAATGTATTGACTGAAGAAGATGTTGCTGCAATGGCAAAGGGCTCCATAGTTTTTGCACTCGCTAACCCAGATCCAGAAATCGATCCCGTAATTGCTCGCAAGTATGCAACCGTTGTTGCAACAGGACGAAGCGATCAACCAAATCAAATCAACAACGTGCTCGCCTTCCCCGGAATCTTCCGCGGACTACTGGATGCACAAGCTCATAAGATCACTGATGAATTACTGATTGCAGCAGCCGAGGCGATCGCATCTTGTGTCTCTGAATCTCAGTTAAATGCCTCTTTTATTGTTCCAAGCGTCTTTGATTCACAGGTTGTCGCAAAGGTGGCGGCGGCAGTTAAAAAGAGCGTTTAAATGGAGTTTGCAGCCTCTTTTGATTCACAACTCTCCACGCTCGCACCATTTATTTTCTACGTTGTGGTTGCCGGAATCGTATTTGTCGAAACCGGTCTGCTCTTTGGATTCTTCCTACCCGGTGATTCTATTCTCTTTAGCGCGGGGCTTGTGGCTGCACTCCATGGGAATATAAATATTGTCATTCTGGTATTTGCAATCTTTCTAGCCGCTTTCTTCGGAGATCAAGTTGGATTCGTGATTGGCCGAGTTGTAGGTCGCCCCTATCTAGATAAGCGCAAATCTCCACGTGTTCAGAAGATGATCAAAAACGCTGAAGTATTCTATGAAAGAAATGGGTGGTGGGCAGTTGTTGCCGCACGTTTCTTCCCATGGATTCGTACCTTTGTGCCACCAATTGCGGGTGCTGCAAAGATGAATTACTACAAGTTTCTTTCAGCAAATGTTCTCGGTGCTTTGTTATGGGGTGTAGGTATTACGTTGGCTGGTTACTACGCAGCTTCTATCCCTTGGGTTAAGAATTTTTCCTATGCACTTGCCGCCTTCTTTATTGGCGCTTCAATAATCTCCGTTTTTGTGAATTACCGACGCCACCGACAACCACGCCCAGATAAGTCATAAGAATTCCAGTTACTAAATAAGCGCTCACTTGAACACCTTCGGTTGGTGAGTAGAAGTCGATTAGCAAAGATCCAACAAGTTGTCCGCCCACGCTAATTAATGTAAATGTCAGTACGCCTAAATGTTGAACAATCGTTGATGTAAATGCGATGTAGATAACTCCGATGGTTCCTCCGGTATACATCCACCACGGGCCAGATGGAAGAGCGACTATCTCAACTTGAGTTACCAGCGCTGCAATCAGTAGAAATATCAATAAGAAGGTTGTTCCCATTATGAAGTTAAGCAGGGAAGTTGTGAAACTTTGTTGAGTACTCTCATTAATTTGACCGTTCAACGCTCTTTGAACACCTACGATCGCACCAGCTAAGACTCCAAAGAAGACTGCAAATAGTGAAAGATTTTGCGCATCAATTCGATCAAATACCGAAACCAAGACAGCAAATACTGTGACAAACGCTGCCAGTACTCGTCGCTTAGTGATCGCTTTCTTGCCGCCGCCAGTTAACCCGATTCGGTCAACGATCAGCGATGATGCGGTCTGCCCGGCAATCGATGCGACTGAGTAAATTGCAACACCAACGATCGGAACTACCTGGGTTTGAAATGCAACAAAACTTCCACCCAACATTCCGGCAAAGAGGGTCCAGACAGGAATCTCTCTCTTCTTTACAGCGCTCTTTAGATTACGGATACCTTGTTTAATCGCTGGATTGAAAGCAGCGATTAGCGAAATAACAATTAGTCCAGAGCCGAATGAAACTAGTGCGGCTTCAATCGGGTTTCCCATGCGGTGTGAAAGTTCGCCATTAGCGCGCGCTTGGAGCGCAATCATTACGCCAGAGATTGCCGCCAAGAAATTTAGACGGGGATTACTTTTATTCACTACTTATGAGTGCCGACAAATTCACGCTTATCTGCGATCCAGTCCATCAAAGCGAAGAGAACGCCAGAGATCACAAAAGTAAGGTGGATAGCGATTCGCCAAATAGTTCCTTCTCCAACTTCAGCTTCACCAGCTAATTCGATGAAATCTTTAAGTAGTTCGATTACAGAGATAGCAACTAGCGAACCAATTAACTTGATCTTTAGACCGCTGAAATCAATCGTTCCCATCCAGTGTGGACGATCCTTAGATTCAGTTGCAATATCGATTCGTGAGACGAAGTTTTCATAGCCAGCAAAGATAACCATCAAGATCAAGTTTGCTAAAAGAGTTAAATCGAGAAGAGCAAGGAGCGCCAAAGTAAATTCGCTGGCATTCATTGAACCTGTCTTCTCTGCCAAGTGCCAAAACTCAATAACGAAGCGGTAAGCCAAAAGTGCGAGTGCGCCGACTAAACCTAAGTAGAGAGGTGCAAGTAAGAAACGACTGCGGAAGAGAATGGCTTCTACGGCATTGGATATCTGGCTCATAGTTTTATTTTAACTCAAAGGCCAAGTTGAAGGGTTATTTCCAACCATTCTTCTTCGCGAGAGTTGAGTTCAGCGCGTTGCGTTTCAAGTTCTGCGCTGATCCGAATTAACTCTGTTGGGTCAAAGGCGGCACTTTCTTGCGCACCTTCGAGTTCAGCGATCTTCTCTTTAGATTTCTGAATCTGTCTTTCAACGCGAACTAAATCCTTCTTTAGCTGTCGAACCTCGGCGGCAGAAGATTGGGATTTCTCCTTTGTCGCTTCGACTGGTTTTTGAAGAGACTGTGCTCGTTGTTCAAGATATTGATCGACGCCACGTGGCAAATCGCGTAACTCTTTATCGCCGAGCAAACCTACAAAACGATCACAGACTCGCTCCAAGAAGTAACGATCGTGTGAGATCACTATGAGAGTTCCGCCATAGCTATCCAATAGATCTTCAAGTTCAGTTAACGTTTCAATATCAAAATCATTTGTTGGCTCATCAAGTAATAGAACATTTGGGGAATCCATTAACAAGCGCGTTAGTTGTAAGCGGCGCTTTTCTCCTCCAGATAGATCGCCAACTGGTGTCCACTGAGAGTCTTTATCAAAACCAAGTCGTTCACAAAGTTGAGAAGCCGAAAGTGATTTCCCGTTTCCAAGTTCAATATGTGAAGCAACCTTTTCCACCGCCTCTAGTACGCGCCAAGTTGGGTTTAACTCATCGAGATGCTGTGTAAGGAATGCCGCCTTAACGGTGACTCCAGTTACGAGTTTTCCAGCATAAGGTGGAATTTCTCCCGCCAGGGTGCGCATTAAAGTGGTTTTTCCTGCGCCGTTTACTCCAACGATTCCGATGCGATCGCCGGGACCAACGTTCCAGTAAAGATCATCGATTAACTCTTTCTCACCGGCGCGAATTTGCGCATGGTGCGCTTCATAAACAGTGTTACCTAATCGGTTACGAGCAAACTTTAAGAGTTCACCTTGATCGCGTGGGGCGGGTTCTTCGGCGATCAAAACATTTGCTGCATCAACTCTAAATTTTGGTTTTGTCGTGCGCGCAGGAGCTCCGCGGCGCAGCCAGGCCAACTCTTTACGAATTAAGTTGTTACGACGCGCATCCATCGCACTTGCTTGTCGTGAACGCTCTGCTTTAGCCAAGACGAATGCGGAATAGCCACCGTCATACTCTTCTACTTTGCCGCCAACAACTTCCCACGTTCTATCAGTGACCGCATCTAGAAACCAGCGATCGTGTGTAATTACTAAGACCGCTAAATTCTTTCGTTGGTTTAAATGTTCAGCCAGCCAAGCAACGCCTTCAACATCTAAATGGTTGGTTGGTTCGTCCAACAGAATTAGATCAAGGTCATCAATTAAAAGCTTGGCTAGCCCAACTCGGCGTTTTTCTCCGCCAGAGAGTGTGGCAAATTTTCTTTCGAATAAATGGTCATCAAAGCCGCCGAATAACCCGGTAAACACCTCACGGATTCCAGAATCACTTGCCCATTCGTGTTTTGCTCTATCGCCAATTACTACATCGCCAACTGTTGAATTGGGATCAGCTTTATCTACTTGAGAAAGTAATCCGATCTTCACGCTATTAGCTTTTGTAACGCGACCTTGATCAGGTTGTTCAATGGCAGCAATAATTTTCATTAAAGTGCTTTTGCCAGAACCATTTCGGCCTACGATTCCAATGCGATCGCCTTCGGAAACACCTAGTGAAACTCTTTCGAGCAGCGCTCTAATATCAAAGGCCTTTGAGACCTCTTCGATATTGACAAGATTGCGCGCCACGATGGGAGAGCGTACCTTTCAACTATGAAAGCCACTGACCGCCAATTTGCTATAGATCTAGACGAACGCGATCCATTAGCCCGCTTCCGTTCGCAATTTGTGATTAGCGATCCAAATATCTGTTATCTAGATGGAAATTCTTTAGGTCGCTTGCCGCTTTCAACAATCGAAGCGGTAAATGCCTTTATGCGAGATGAATGGGGTCCTGAAATCGTCACGGGCTGGGGGCACTGGGTTGATGAGGCGCAACCAACTGGAGATCTAATCGGCCGTTCAACTCTTGGAGCCGCAGCCGGACAAGTCTTGGCTTGCGATACAACATCAGTAAATTTCTATCAGTTGGCGCTTGCGGCAATTAACGCTCGCCCGGGACGTAAAACAATAATTACCGATGCTGCAAATTTTCCAACCGACCGCTACATCCTTGAGGGAATCGCAAAGCAGTTAGGGCTTAAATTAATAATTATTGATAACGAGACACCGGGCACAGCTGAGAACGAGCGAATTACTCCAGAAATCTTGGAGCCATACTTAAGTAGCGATGTTGCTCTCGTAACTCTTGAAGTTATCCAGTATCGCTCAGGTGCGCGCAACGACATTAAATCTTTGACTGATTTAGTTCGTAAACACGGAGCGTTGATGCTCTGGGATGCCAGCCATGCAGTTGGTGCGATCGAAATGGATTTCGATAAGAACGGCGTTGATATCGCAGTTGGGTGTACCTATAAATATGGAAACTCAGGGCCTGGTTCTCCTGCTTGGTTATATGTAAATAAAAAGGTGCAGGCCGAGCTACAGGTTCCGATTCAGGGCTGGTTCTCGCAAGGTGATCAATTTGCAATGGGTCCAGTATTTGAAAAGGCGGAAGGTATCCGCGGTTTCCAAATCGCTAGCCCTTCGCTAATTGGGCTTCGCTGCATCAAAAGTGCGTTTTCAATGATTGAAGAAGCAGGAATCGGCGCTATCTCTGAGAAGGCCGCAATCGGCACTGAGATGATGATTCAACTTTATGATGCCTGGCTTGCAGAGCTTGGATTTACCTTACTTACTTCACGAAATCCTCAAGAACGCGGTGGTCATATCTCACTTGGCCATCCTGATGCGGCGCGCATTTGTGTTGCACTTCGCGAGTTCGCAGATGTGATCCCTGACTACCGAACTCCGAACTCAATACGTTTGGCAATCGCACCATTACCAACTTCCTATGTTGAAGTTTGGGATGGGTTTGCTCGAATACGTGACTTAGTTGCTTCGCGTCAATATGAAAAGATTGAAAAAACAGATTCACGTGTGACATGAGCGATCAAGAATTCGATTCCGCACTTACCTACACCTCTTATCTTGCAATTGATCAACTTTTAAAGCTGCAAAAGCCCCTATCTAAAGTTACGGGGTCAGAAGGTCCGGAGCATGATGAGATGCTCTTCATAATCATCCACCAGAGTTACGAACTCTGGTTTAAACAGTTAATTCATGAATTTGAGGCTGCAGGAAAATCACTAGAAACCGGCGATACCCACCGCTCACTCGCGATTCTGGGACGTATTCGCACAATCTTAAAAGTCTGCGTAACGCAGGTAGATATTTTAGAAACTATGACTCCCCTACAGTTCAACGCCTTCCGTGGTTATCTCTCATCATCGAGTGGATTCCAATCAGCGCAATTCAGAAAAGTCGAGGCGCTCTTAGGGCGCAGAGATTCCAAGATGAGTTCGCACCTTCCTTTAGATATTCAGGAAGAGATAAAAGAGATTTGCTCTCGGAATTCAATTTGGGATTCAACGCTTGCCTATCTTGCCAAGCGTGGACATAAGATTCCTGCCGATGTTCTGGAGCGTGATAAAAGCACACACTACCAATCCGATCCGCGAGTGCTTGAAACCCTTCTTAAAGTACATCGCAACGATCCAGAATCTGCGATGGTCTGCGAACGTTTATTAGATATCGATGAAGGTTTACAAGAATGGCGCTACCGCCACGTGAAAATGGTAGAGCGAACTATCGGCCAGAAATCAGGAACTGGTGGCTCTGATGGAGTTAAGTATTTAGCAAGTACATTGTTTAATCCAGTCTTTAAAGATCTGTGGGATATTCGTTCACAGTTCTAAGACAGTTTTTACTTTGGAAGCCCTGCAATCACTATCTCGGAGAGTTCTTTTCTAGATCGTGGAGCGAGTTCTCTTTCTGCTGCAGGACCTTCGAGTTTCTCTGGAGCATCTTGTTTTCCAAGAGCGATTACGACGACTGGAGTTAGATCGGCAGCCATGCCAAGAATTTCTGCGCTTTGGGTGCGGTCAAAACCGGTCATTTGATGAGCTACAAAACCACGATGGTGAACTTCGAAAACCATTTGTGAAACTGCGAGGCCGCAGTCGTATTGATAATCCACGTGAGTCGATCCATCGTCTTTAGTTGTCTTTGCCGCCACGGTTATAAGCACCGCAGCGTTCTTGGCCCACGATTGATTAAATGGAACCAGCGTAGAAAGCGTTTTTGTGAAGACTTCATCTCCGCTTCTACCAACAAAGAATCGCCATGGCTGACCGTTAAATGCAGAAGGCGCCCACCGAGCTGCTTCGAGAATCGCAATTAAATCTTGATCGGTAAAGGGAGACTGTGGATCTAGCGAGCGGGGGCTGCGACGAGTCGCCATGATTTCGTGAATGGGTTGTGATGTCTCTGCTCTCATAAGTTAGAAGAGTAACGTTGTTTACTACAACTTTCCTGCTGAATAGAAATATAAAATCACAACTATTGAAATAACAGCACCGACTGCGATCATCGCTAATTGAGCCCACTTTGGTATTCCGGCTTTATCTGCAGCCTTTTGGGCATAAGTTCTTGTGTGAACCATTACTCGCGCCGCCCATGCAAATTCAGTCGCCAAAATTCCAAGCCCTGCTAAAACAATAAGGATTCCAGGTCCTGGACCAACTAGAGCAATTGCACCGGCAACAGTTATAGCGCCGCCAATCACACCAATAATTATTCGCCAAACTAGGCGACCGATTACTGTTTTTTTAATCCAGGTACGAAATTTCATTTTCTTCCTAATCTTTCAGTTATCTCTCCATAAGCAACTTCTGCAATTTCGGCACGACGCCTTCTATAACTTTCAGACGCTCCTGAGATTAAATGCTCAAAGCGCCTATTTCCATTAATCAATGGGTGAAGTTCTTTTGCAGTATTTTCTTCTCCCCATATAGGAGCTTCTTCGCGTGTTGTTTCAACGTTAGCATGCGGGCGCAGTTTGCGATAAACAAGTGCCAGTCTGCGCAAGCCAAGATATGCGACATGGCGTAAACCACGATTTAAGTGCTCTTGGATATTTAAGCGAATAAAGGTGGCCCTGGAAGGACGTACTGGCTCTTTCGCGGTTGCTAACTCGTAAAGAATTCTTGCTATCTCTGCTCCCCCAGTTGTTTCGGGAAGTTCTGCGCATTTAGCGCTTAACACTGCTCTAACTTGTGGGTTCTGAAGTTGGCGCACCTTTGCAGCTATATCT
>JBIIUL010000110.1:0-3288 GCA_044340015.1 Candidatus Planktophila sp. | reverse complement strand
AACTGGGAGTTCTATGACAACCAGAACGTTGAAACTGCAAAAGATCTAGTTGATTCAATGCGCAAGGGAACTCCTAAGCCACCAACACGTGGACCTAATTCTTTGGTTACTTGGAAAGAAGCATCAGCTGTTCTTGCCGGTTTAAGCGATGGAAAAGCCAATGAAGGCTTACAGGCTGGCGAACCAACACTTCTTGGTTTAAAACTTTCGAAAGAGGGCAAGTAATGACAAAACTAGCTCCAGTACTTTCTGCACATTGGGATGAGAAAGATTCATTCACGATTGCGGCATACACACGTCACGGTGGATACAAGGCATCTGCAAAAGCACTTGCTATGGATCCAGATGCAGTTATTCAACTTGTAAAAGATTCAGGACTTCGCGGTCGCGGTGGCGCAGGCTTCCCAACCGGAATGAAGTGGGGCTTTATCCCACAAGGCGATAACAAAGATCACTACTTAGTTGTAAACGCTGATGAATCAGAGCCAGGTACTTGCAAAGACACTCCGCTATTGATGGCTAACCCACATGTACTTATTGAAGGCTGCATCATCGCTTGCCATGCAATTCGCGCAAAGCATGCATTTATCTACATCCGAGGTGAAGTTACCCATGTGGTTCGCCGTTTAAATCAAGCGATCGAAGATGCTTACAAAGCTGGCCACCTTGGTAAAGGTATTGATGTTGTCTTGCACGTAGGTGCGGGCGCGTATATCTGCGGTGAAGAAACAGCGTTGCTTGATTCACTTGAAGGTTTCCGTGGCCAACCACGTCTGCGTCCACCATTTCCTGCGATCGCTGGTTTATATGCACGTCCAACAGTTGTAAATAACGTTGAATCAATTTCATCAGTTCCAGCAATCGTTGCCAATGGCGCTGAGTGGTACCAAGCAATGGGTACTGAAAAATCAAAGGGAACCACGCTTTATTCACTATCTGGTCACGTTAATAACCCAGGTCAGTTTGAAGCACCTCTCGGAATTACTCTGCGCGAGATTCTTGATCTTGCTGGCGGCGTTCGCACCGGACATAAGTTGAAGTTCTGGACACCAGGTGGATCATCAACTCCTTTATTTACAGATGAGCATCTAGATGTTCCACTTGATTACGAAGGCGTTTCTGCTGCGGGCTCAATGCTCGGCACTAAAGCGCTACAGATCTTTGATGAAACAACTTGCGTAGTTCGCGCAGTATTACGTTGGACCGAGTTCTACAAGCACGAGTCATGCGGCAAGTGCACACCATGTCGCGAAGGCACTTGGTGGTTGGTTCAGATTCTGCGCGATCTCGAAAACGGCGTTGGTACTGAAGCGGATCTAGCTAAGTTGCTCGATCTCTGCGACAACATCATGGGCCGTTCATTCTGCGCACTTGGTGATGGTGCAACAAGCCCAATTACATCTTCAATCAAATATTTCCGTGACGAATACATCGCCCACTTAACAAACGGTGGATGCCCATTCGATCCAGTTAAATCAACTCTCTTCTCTGGAGCAAACGCATAATGACTACGACTCAAGAGAACACAACCGCGCAAGCAGTAGAACTCATTACCGTTGTTATCGATGGTTTTGAAGTCAGCGTTCCAAAGGGAACTTTGGTTATTCGCGCCGCGGAAAAACTAGGAATTCAGATTCCACGTTTCTGCGATCACCCACTTCTTGATCCAGTTGGCGCTTGTCGTCAATGTTTAGTTGATATCGAAATTAACGGTCGCGCATTTCCAAAGCCACAGGCTTCCTGCACGATTCCAGTAGAGCCAAATATGATCGTAAAAACCCAATTGACATCTGCAGTTGCTGAAAAAGCACAACGCGGTGTTATGGAACTTCTTCTCGTTAACCATCCACTTGATTGCCCAGTTTGTGACAAGGGTGGCGAATGTCCGTTGCAGAACCAAGCGATGAGCACTGGCAACGGTGAGACACGTTTTGAAGGCGTAAAGCGCACATTTGAAAAGCCTGTCGCGATTTCTTCACAGGTTCTGCTCGATCGCGAACGTTGCGTTCTCTGCGCTCGTTGCACACGTTTCTCTGATCAAATTGCTGGCGATCCATTTATTACTCTTAATGAGCGCGGTGCGCTGCAGCAAGTTGGTATCTACGAGAATCAACCATTTGAGTCTTACTTCTCTGGCAATACAGTGCAGATCTGTCCGGTCGGCGCACTTACTGGCGCTGCTTACCGATTCCGCGCACGTCCATTTGATTTAGTTTCAACACCATCTGCTTGCGAACACTGCGCATCAGGTTGCGATATGCGCACCGATGTTCGTCGTGGAAAGACTTTACGTCGCCTAGCCGGAGATGATGCTGCAGTTAACGAAGAATGGAACTGCGATAAAGGTCGCTGGGCATTTAAGTATGTAACTGAAGTTGATCGTCTGACAACACCAATGGTTCGTGGCGCTGACGGAGTTCTTGCTCCTGCATCATGGCCAGAAGCAATTGCGGCAGCTGCAGCAGGTCTTAAGGGCAAGCGCGCTGCAGTTCTAGTCGGTGGACGCGCAACTGCAGAAGATGCTTACGGTTACAGCAAGTTTGCGCGTATCGCACTTGGCACAAACGATATTGATTTCCGTGCTCGCGTTTCATCTGATGAAGAACGCGATTTCCTTGGTGCGAAAGTTGTTGGCTCAGCAACTACCTACCGCGATATCGATATTGCAGATCATGTGGTTCTCATTGGTTTTGAACCAGAAGAAGAATCACCAATCGTCTTCCTACGCATCAATAAGCAGGTTCGCAAGCGTGCGCTAAAGGTCAGCGCAGTTGCAACCAAGCTTTCAATCGGAGTTGAAAAGTTAAAGGCTGAATTTATTAAGGTTGCACCAGGTGCTGAGGGCGCTGCACTTTCTGCGCTTTCTCTAACTGGGAAGTCAGTTATCTTGGTTGGCGAACGCGCTGCTGAAACAACTGGTCTGCTTTCTGCAGCCTCTGCGCTAGCTGAAAAGAGTGGCGCAAAGCTTGCTTGGATTCCACGTCGCGCAGGCGAACGCGGTGCACTTGAAGCCGGCGCAATCGGCACACTTCTTCCAGGTGGCCGCCCAGTTGCAGATGCTGCAGCGCGCGTAGATATCGCAGCTGTTTGGGGCGTTGCATCGCTTCCAACAAACGTTGGTCGCACAACTTCTGAAATTATTGAAAGCCTAGGCAACGGCTCACTTGATGCAGTTGTTGTTGGTGGCGTTGATCCACAAGATATGCCAAATAGCGCAGCAGCACTTGCCACACTTTCCAAGTCATTTGTTGTCTCACTCGAAATTGCACACTCTGCAGTTACCAATGT
>JBIIUL010000022.1:0-13016 GCA_044340015.1 Candidatus Planktophila sp. | reverse complement strand
CAAAATCTAATCTATATCTTTCATTTACCGAGTGGCTCAGCTCAAGTGATGGAACGAGTGAGATATCGGTTAAAGGTTCCTTTAGCCGTCCTGGATTTATACTCTTTTCATCTGGAACCACGGGTAAGCCAAAGTGCATTGTTCATAGCGCAGCAGGTGTTCTACTTAAGACTTTGAGCGAGCAGCGTTACCACCTAGATATTCGTGGCGGCGATAAAGTCTTTTACTTCACAACCTGTGGTTGGATGATGTGGAACTGGTTGGTTGCATCCCTTGCAACTGGCGCCGGCATTGTTTTATTCGATGGAAACCCAATGTATCCGACACCAGAAAGGCTCTTTGATATCGCAGAAGCGGAAGAGTTAACCTTTCTTGGAGTTTCAGCGAAGTACATAGACTCAATCCGAAAAAGCGAGCTAGCGCCAAAAGATTCGTACAACCTTTCCAAGTTAAGAACAATTGCCTCTACTGGTTCACCGCTAAGCCATGAAGGCTTTACCTACATTTACGAATCAGTCTCACCTACGGTTCATCTCGCATCAATCTCCGGTGGCACTGATATCTGTGGCTGCTTTATGTTGGGTTGGCCCGAACTTCCAGTCTTTGCAGGGCAGATACAAGTTCCCGCCCTCGGCATGGATGTGCAAGTCTTAAACTCAGATGGAAGTCTGACAAACCCTGGAGATAAGGGTGAGTTAGTTTGCGCAAATACTTTTCCTTCTGCGCCGCTCTTCTTCTGGGGCGATAAGGAAAATGAGAAATACATCGCCTCTTACTTTGAAAAGTTTCCTGATATCTGGACCCATGGAGATTTTGTTGAGCCAACCCAAGAATCTGGATTCATCATGCACGGCAGATCTGATGCGACTCTAAATGTGGGTGGTGTTCGAATTGGAACCGCTGAGATTTATCGCATCACCGAGGATTTCGAAGAAGTTCTAGAAAGTTTGGCGGTAGCTCAGAAACACGAGAGCGATACTCGGGTACTTCTCTTCCTTAAGTTAAAACCAGGCTCCGAACTGACAGATGCCTTTTGCGACCAAATAAAGCAGGCGCTGAAGAAGAAAGCGAGCCCGCGCCATGTGCCAGCTTTGATCTTGCAGGCGCCAGATTTTCCAAGAACTAAGAGTGGAAAATTGGTGGAGTTAGCAGTTACGAGAGCAGTAAACGGTGATGCGATTGATAACTTAGGAGCGTTAGCCAATCCAGAATCTTTGGAATGGTTTAAAGACTTAAATCTTTAACGCTCTCCCAAGTACGTGAACTCCAAGAGTTAATCAGCGCCTGTTGAACGCTAACCACATCAACTGCCTCTTTAAAGCTCTGTCCGAACTTCGTGCCTTCAGCAATTGATTGCATAAATGAATAATCTTCAATCGCAACGAGATCTTCAAAACCAATTGCGTTGGCTTGTCCCGGAACGAATGCGCCGTGGAATGGGAAGCGATCTCCGCCATAAATCGTTGTGTAGCCAGTGTTTAACGAAGTACCTAGCTCGTAATACTGAAGTTCATTTATCTTCTCTAAGTTCCACATCAGCGAGCCCTTAGTGCCGTAAATTTCAAAGGCGTTCTGGCTCTCTGGGCCAACAACTGTGCGGCTTACTTCAAAGGTGCCTGTTGCGCCATTTTCAAAGGTGCAGAGCATTGATGCAAAGTCTTCGTTTTCAACATCGCCCTTTGGATCAGTTGCCTTACCGCGTGAGTAATGTCCAGCGTTGCCACTTGGAAGTGGGCGTTGCTTGATCGTGGTGTTCTGCATTCCTACAACTTCCGAGATTCCGCCAACTAAAAATTGCGCCATTGAAACGCTATGGCTAAGAATGTCGCTAGATACTCCGTAACCAGCATCGGCAAGTTTAAATCTCCAAGTTAAAAGACCGAGTTCGTCACTCCCATACATGCTCAAGAAGCGACCGCGGTAATGTGTGATTTCACCAAGTGCGCCACTTGCAATGAGATTCTTGGCATGAAGTACTAGCGGTGCCCAGACATAGTTATATCCAACGCCAGTTGGAACGCCAGCAGCAGTTGCTAACTTGTATGCCTGAACTGTCTGTTCTGGCTTTCCGCCAATTGGCTTCTCGCTAAATACAGCTTTGCCAGCTTTCGTGGCTGCTTCGATCATTGGAAGGTGCAACATATTTGGCGCGGTTACCCAGACTGCATCAACATCATCGGCAGTCGCCGCTTCCATCCAATCGCCAGTAGCGCGCTTAAATCCATAGTTTTTTACAGCGCTCTCTTGGCGCGCAGGATCTACATCTGCACAGACTTGCAAGACAGGCTCAAATGAACGATCTGGAAACAGCGAAGGAATGCGTAGTGCAGAACGTGAATGCGCCTGTCCCATCCAACCTAACCCAAGGACGGCGATGCGGATCTCTTTCTTCATTTACTTACCTTTCCATGTGCAGAAGTCATTGGACAACGAGGATCTTGTACTTGATCGTTCCAGGAATCGCGGATCCAATGATGTGCTGGATCATCGCAGAAAGCCATGCTGCGCTCTGGCGCGGGACCAGCCATAACATTTAAGAAATACATTGGATATTCAGGTGAAGCAATTGATGGGCCGTGATAACCGTGAGGCACTACGTAGGTATCTCTATCGTGCAGCGTTATGGTTTCATCAACGGTTTCATCAACGGTGTAAACATGGAAGAAGCCCACACCTTCGGGATCGCCATGATCTGATCCTTCTTTGCCGATCTGGAAGTAATAAACCTCTTCGTTAATTGTTGGGCAACCCGGGAACTTATCGTGGCGATGCGGAGGCCAAGATGAGAGATTGCCGCCCGGAGTAAGTACTTCACAGACAAGAATCTTGTGGCACTGGGTAAAGCTAGTTGGAGTTGCGATGTTATTTACTTGGCGAGTTGCTTTGCCAGATCCACGTACTTCAACCTGAACTTGTTCTGCAGGTGTGTAGCAGACTGGGAATTTCTCACTCGCCTGCGCCGTAAGAAGTGCGATCTCTCCAGATTTACCGCTAAATGAAACCTTTGAACCAACTGGAAGATAGATCCAATCTGAAACGGCGGCAAATACACCCGTCCTACCTTTTAAAGTAAAAGCCTGCCCATCAACCGATACTGAAACGTTCTGTGTAGAGAGTGGAAGTAGAACACCTTCACGACCGTTTAACTCAACGGTAAATTCAGATTTCGTTGCGAAGTTATAGGTATAGAAACCGCAGTATTCCCAGCCAGAATCTTGTGGCGAGAGTGAAATTTCATGTTCTGAAGTCTTTAGCGAGCCCGCGGGTTTATACCAATTACTCATTTGATTTATCCTCTTCTGACCATTTGTGCGGCACGTGCAACGGCTGCTTCTACATCTAACTCATCGCCAAACAGTAATGCGCGCCCCGGTACTAAGCCGCGGATATTTGGTACTTTCAGAGCGTTATCCCATTTAGCAAAGACATCTTCCCAATTACTTCCAGGATCTCCACCTAATAACAAAATTGGGCAGCTAGTTGCTGCAGCGACCTTTTCAGGGTTGGTTGGTGCGGGAATCTTCAACCAAGTAAAAGCTGAAGATGAGCCAAGTCCAGAGGCGATAGAAACGACTTTGATCAACTTCTCTTCCGAAGGATCAAGAACTGCTCTGCCGCTTTCATTCTTAGTATATGGAAGTGGCTCAATCATCGATACGAGTTCAAAATCTGCAAGTTGTGTTGTCACAGCAGCGACCATCTCAATGGTTCGCGCGGTGCCAGGATCGGTCTCATCGATGCGCAGTAAAGTCTTTCCACCATCTAGTCCCATGCTGCGAATATGTTCGGCATTGTAGGCAGTTAGGCGATCATCTAGTTCCCATGAAGCGCCGATGATTCCGCCGCGGTTCATAGTTCCAATCGCAACTTTTTCTTCCAGAGCGCCAAGCCAAGCCAATTCTTCGAGAATATCCGCGCTAGCCATTACGCCATCAACGCCTGGAAGAGCTAAACCTCTAACCAACTTATCGAGCAGAATAAATCGATCTGCGATCGCAGTTGGATTATTTCCTGCCGCGATGATTCCGCGCGCGGTGTGGTCGGCGGCGAGTAAGAGCAGACGACCATCTTTACCTGCAACGCTGCGGCGCGATCTCTTCTTTAGAGCAAGTTGGAAAGATTTGGGGTTATTTATGCGCGCCTCAATTAGTTCGAGGTAACGCTTTTGCTCTAACTTCACCGATTGCTCCCCATCTCTTCTATAAATTTATTTAAAATCTCTAGCGTTGGCATGGCATCTGCGCACATTAACTCAGATGCTAAGTAGGCACCAGCAGCGTTCGCAAAAGCGCCTATCTTTTCCAAATCCCACCCGCTAAGTAACCCATGGATTAACGCTCCGCCAAAGGCATCTCCAGAACCGAGACCACAAACCAATTTGATTGGCAGGGGTTTGACTACAAGAGATTTATCTTTGGTCGCAAGCAGAACTCCGTCACCGCCCATTTTTACAATTGCCAACGAAATACCGCGGCTTAACAGATCTTCTGCCGCCTTATTTGGATCAGTAATCCCCAGAGCGACATCGCATTCCGCAATATTTCCAATGGCGATCGTGCATTGAGAAAGCGCGCGCTGCGCAGCAACCCGAGCATCTTCTCTGCTTTTCCAGAACGATGTCCGATAATCTAAATCGATAATCGTTTCCTTTGCGCGGCCTCTTACTTCCAGCCAATGGAAAATACTTTCGGCGGTTGTTCCTTGCGAAAGCGCACATGCGCTAACCCAGAAGTTCTTTGCGCTTTTCAGGGTCTGGTCATCAATATCTGAGGCGATGAGTTGAGTATCAGGTGCTGACGGCTGGCGATGAAAAATTATCTTGGGATCTTCAGGTGGATCTTGTGAGGCAAGCACCACCGGCGTTAGCCCACTCTCGGCAACCTTCACAAAACTTGTATCTACTCCAAAACTTTGCAACTTATTAACTACAAACTCACCTAGTGGATCTACGCCAACCTTGGTGACGATTGCGCTCTTGCGTCCAAGTTTGGCTGCAGCAACGGCAACATTGGTTGGCGACCCGCCAATTGATTTTTGAAAAGTCTGCGGCTGGCTAAAGGAAGTGTTTATCTGCTCGGAGAAAAGATCGACGCTTATTCGACCCACCGTTAATAGGTCGAGAGCGATTGTCATCATTTCCTAACTTAAAAGAACGGGGGAGCGCTTCATTATTTATAGCCCAAACTATATAGTGAAGGTCTTGCTTAGCGGAATACGGAGTAGTCCAGCAGATGAGAATTGCAGTCATTGGTGCTGGTCGTATGGGCGCTATTCGCGCCGAAGATTTGCTTTCGGGTGGCGCTGAAGTAACTATCTTCAACCGAAGAGATAACGTTGCAAATGAGCTAGCCAAAAAATTGAATTGTAGTTCAGCAGAATATGAAGATCTTCTCAAAATAGATTTTGATGGCTACGTTGTTGCGACAGCGACAAATTCGCACATTGCAATTTTAGATGAGTTGATTCCTCTTGGAAAACCAATCCTTTGTGAGAAGCCAATTTCACTCACCGTCGAAGAGACAGATTCAGTCATTGATAAATGTGCAAAGTTTGGAACCGAAATACAGGTGGGATTTCAACGTCGCTTCGATCCACCGATTTCACAGGCTGCAAACAAGGTCTCTTCAGGTGAAGTAGGAACTCTCTACGCAATGCACATGTACGCACACGATCATCAACCCTCTACCTTGGAATTCCTAGAAGGTAGTGGCAGCATCTACCGCGATCTACATGTTCATGATTTTGACCTAGTAAGGTGGATTACTCAGAGCGAGATCGCAAAGGTTTATGCAACACAGGCGGTTCGCGAACATCAACAATATGCAAAGTACAACGATGCTGATGTTTCGCTAATTTCCTTAACCACCGAATCAGGAGTACAGGTAGCAATTACCGGCACTCGCCATAATCCCATTGGCCACGATGTTCGCTTTGAAGTATTCGGCTCCAAAGATTCAATAGCCGTGGGGCTAAATTTAAAGACACCTATTCACGATATTGAAGGTGAAATTGGATTTAGCGCAATCAGATACTCCGGCTTTATTGAGCGCTTTCGCCAAGCCTTTGCTGAAGAATCGCATGCCTTCATTAAATTTGTGGATGGAAAGACGGCCAACCCTTGTCCACCTATAAATGCGCGCCAAGCGCTACGCGTCGCAATTGCTTGCGAAGAATCGATTAGTTCTGGTGCCGCAATAAAAGTTTTATGATCTGGTGGGACGGGTCGGACTTGAACCGACGACGACCGAATTATGAGTTCGGGGCTCTAACCAACTGAGCTACCGTCCCTAGTGGGGTTAACGCGAACTTTACTGTACTTAGAGGCCAGCTTTGCCGAGTAGTTCATTTAAGTGATCTAAATGATGATCTGCATGCGGCAGTTCTTCGCGGGTATGGGTTGTTAGAACGCCAGCAACAGTGCAACCAGCGCCCTTCGCTGAAGTAACACCGCCAGGTGCATCTTCAATCGCCCAGCAAATATTTGTTGGTAGACCCAATCTTTCCGCACCGAGAATAAATGGTTCTGGGAAAGGTTTTCCGCGAGTTACTTGATCAAAGGTGACTGAATTAGCAGGCATTGGAATCTTGCCTGCACGAGTGCGAGCAATCGCTAAATCAGTTGTGCAAGAGGTAACTATCGTCCAAGGTATCTCGCGATCATTTAACTCGGCAAGAAGTTCAAGTGCACCTGGTACAGCATGCACGCCATCAGTATCTGCCATCTCTAAATCTGTAACGCGGCGAACCCACTTTTGGATTTCGGCTTCTTCGCGATCGGCCAATACTTTTCTCAGAGTTTGTTCTGCAGGAACACCGTGATGGCCTGCAAGTGCTTGCAATGGAATTCCAGCCTCATTGGCCATAGTGATCCAAGAGTTCATTACCGCATCTTGTGAGTTAACCAAGGTGCCATCTAGATCAAAGAGAAATCCAATTTGGCTCAATTACTTGGCTCGCTCTTATTCTTCTTATTTGGACGCGGATCTTGCTGCATGCCGCGACGACCCCAGAACTCCCACATATCCATAGTGCCAAGAAGAAGTGCGAAACCAAAGAGCAGATCTTCGGCAGGTGCTGAGAATATGCGAAGACCAACGATCGCATCAGGGCTATACATAACGATATTGCGCGAAGTTAGCCACCAATTTGTTAAGAATTGAAAGGGCAAGATGATGGCGTAGCTTGTCCAGAAAGCAGGGCGAGTAAGTAATGAGTTTTTAAAGAGAAAGAGATCTGCCATCACGGCAACGGCGAAGGCGGTTATTGCGATATCGCTGTAGTTCATTTGCCGAACTCATCTTTGCGCCAATGAGGTTTAACTGTGGTTACACCTTCAATGGTCATGATTGCAGCCATCGGAATAACGATAAAGAAAAGGTATTCTTCAAGTGGAATGTTGAGCGGACCGACGATGCCGAGCATTTGATCGCGATCGAAGAACCAGTGGCCTTTAGAGATTGCATAGGCATCCCAGATTAAAAATAAAGTACTAATTGGGAGAACGCTGAGTATCACTCTTTTAATGCGGCGAAGAACTCCAACTTTTAGCGCGATCTCTAACCAGAAAGATCCGCAAACTGTAAAGATGAGCATCGCCATGTAACTCCACTTTTGCACGGGTAGATCTTCTCATGTAGAAACCGAAATCAGATGAAACGCTTTGGTAGTGTTATACATATAACTCCCAGAAAGGGGTCGACGATGCGTGAAATAGAGCTCGACCTACTTCTTAGGGTTCGCAAATACTCGCGCTACGCAGTCGGCCTGGCGATCGTTCTCTCTTTCGCCTTTGCGCGAATTATCGAAGAGTCAGAGATTACCTGGCAGGTTGTCATCGCTCTCATCGCCTTGGCGATAGGAATTCCGCATGGCGCACTTGATCATTTAGTTACTTTGCCGCGCAGCAGCGTTAAGAAGATGGCGCTCTTCATAACGCTCTATGTCGCAGTTGCAGTAATCGCCGTCATCGCACTACTTACCTGGAATGTGGTCGGCTTTATCCTCGTCGTAATAATGAGCGCAGTGCACTTTGGTATTGGCGATGCGGCATTTATCTCAGAGATTGATCGCCGCAGCGAAGAGAAAAAGCGCTTTCAGAAGTATCTATATGCAACCGCTGCTGGCACCCTTCCTGTAGTTATCCCATTAGTTAGCGATAAGAGCACTTCAGCACTCGAGAAGGTAAACCCGGCGTTGGTTGATTGGCACCAAGGCTTAAATAACGACTTGGCGCTTTGGGTAATGCTGATAACCGCATTCGCTCTTCTTCGCTTAGTTCAACGCCGTCGCGATGGAGAAGCAATTGATTTGGTTCTTCTCTATCTATTGGCAGTTACCGCGCCACCACTAGTTGCCTTCGCAGTTTATTTCGGATGCTGGCATGCCATGCGCCACACAGCGCGGCTGACTTTAACTCTGCCATCTTCTCAGGAGGCGTTTACCAAAGGCAGCGCTAAAGGCGCATTTATCCGTGCAGTATTGCCTGGTACGCCAGCGCTTGTAGGCACATTTGTGATTGCAGCGTTGATAGTTCTACTTCGGGGTGACTCGTTAGATGATCAATTCTTATGGGTCACACTCGTAGTTGTTTGGGCTTTAACTGTTCCGCATATGGCGGTAACGGCGCGTCTTGACCGAAAGGCTCTACTTTGAAAAAGTTAGTCGTACTAATCTTGCTCTTAACTTCTGTAGCTCCCGCAAACGCGGCGCCGAAATACATTTTTCCAGTACCCGATTGCGAAGTAACGTATACGCGCGCCCATCACGACTATCCAGCGAGCGATATATTCGCTGAAAAAAGTTGCAAATTTGTCTCACCGGTCAGTGGAGTTATTGATGAAGTAAACCGTGTAGATAACTGGAGTGGTAAGACAAATCTCGGTGTAGACCGAGGCGGCTTGTATGTATCCGTCATCGGTGAAGATGGCGTGCGTTATTACGGTTCACATCTGAGATCAGTTGTTGCATCGATTCAGCCAGGAACAAGTGTGAAGGCAGGGCAAATATTGGGGAGGATTGGCGCAACAGGTAGCGCTAGAGGTACCAAGCCCCATCTACATTTTGGAATCTCTTGGCCAACTCCAACCGAGACCCAACCAAATATTTGGTGGGTGCGTCGCGGAATCGTTTCGCCATGGAAGTATTTAAATGATTGGAAGATAGGGAAAGATTCATCACCGGCTAAGGCAGTTGCTGCAGCGCTTGCTAAGAACGGTGAGATTCCACCGCCACCTAAGAAATAATTAAAAAAATCCCCCACCGCTTTCGCGATGGGGGATTTTAGTAAACTAAGTGTTATTAGTTAGCGTTCACTGCATCGGCCTGAGGACCCTTTGGACCCTGTACGACCTCGAATGAAACTGACTGACCCTCTTCAAGGGACTTGTAACCGTTTCCTTGGATTGCTGAGTAGTGAACGAATACATCTTGTCCGCCACCATCAACTGCAATGAAACCGAAACCCTTTTCAGAGTTGAACCACTTAACTGTACCTGTTGCCATGTTTTACTTTTCCTTCGATATGTGGGTGTTTAAGAAATCCTCAAACACGGTCTTCCTCTTGCGCCAGCGATACCGAGCAAAGCACTACTGCCATGAAACGGGTCCTGATTAAGCGTCCGACTAAGGAAAAGGGTACTGCCTACGCACGCGTACGCCTAACCGTGGTCTAGACAGTTACGCCTAAAGGGAGCAAAATTAGGTATCTAGATAGTAAATAGCAAGCGTTTATGCCGCTGGGGAAGGTCGCATAGCGCGGTCTTGCTAGGTACTTACTAGGAGTTTGTAAATGCAAGAGCTACATCCATCTGGTGCAAATAGAGACCGTTTAAAGGAATCTGTCGCCGGTTTACTTGTCATACATAGCGCACCTAATGCGCTGCGCCCGCATCTTGAATGGGGCTTGCAATCAATCTTAGGTACTTGGCTAACTTTGCAATGGCGCGATCAACCATGTGCACCAGGAACATATAGAACAACTGTTGAATTTCGAGATGTGCGAGGAAGCGCTGCGAAGATTACATCTGCACTTCGTGGCTGGCACTACTTGAGATTTGAAGTTCGCGAAGAATCCGAACTCGGGGGAGAGTTCTATCGTTCAACCCCCGAGCTCGGAATTCATCGCGCAAGTATTGATGGACTTGGAAATATTGTTGTTACCGAACATCAAATAATGGAAGCGCTCGCCAAAGGATTTGATGACCTTTCAATTCGCGATGCGATCGATGAAATTCTGGGAAATCAATGGGAAAGAGAGTTAGCCCCATTTAGAGAAGTCGAAATCGATCAGATTATTCAACTCCGGGCGATTTAAAAGATCGCTGTAGATATACTTAACTCATGACAATCCCAGAGAGCCCAATTATCCAAATCGAACGCCGCAAAGCAATCGCCTTTTTTGCAGCAGCGTTAATACTTGCTGTTGCTTTATTCGGCGGGTTGATGCAGGTCGGTGGAGGTATCTCTGCACGCACTGACAGCGGAATCGTAGTTACAGGTTCAGCTCGCACTGAAGCTGTTGCCGATAACGCCGTATGGACTCTGTCTGTCTCACTCTCACGACCTAAAGTTGCCGATGCAGTTTCAAAGGTCGGAAGCGATGTCGAAGCAGTAACTAAGTATTTAACAGATGGTGGAATTCCTGATGAGGCCCTGACTCTGGGACCGGTTTCAACATATGGCCAAGAAGAATGGGTAAATGGAAATTCAACTGGCCGCATCCTTAACTACCGCGCAAGTCGCGATATCACAGTGCGTACCAAAGATGTTGAACTTGTCTCTAAACTTTCACAAGGAATCGGAAGCATTTTGCAGTCAGGTGTAAATGTAAATAACTACGGTCCTCAGTATTACATTTCGACTTTGGCTGAACTTCGCCCACAGTTGTTGGAAGAAGCGATGAAAGATGCCAAGGTTCGCGCAGATGCAATCACTAAGGCAGTTGGTAGCAGCGTAGGTGTGGTAACTGGAGTCAAGAGTGGTGTGTTCCAGGTGACCACACCTGACTCAACTATGACTTCAGATGGCGGCGCATATGACACAAGCACGATCAAAAAGACTGTCACATCTACTGTTTCAGTTACCTTCACCGTCAATAACGGCTAAAGTTTTTTCATGGCCTCGCGTCCAGAAGAGTTAATAGCCTATTTCGGCATGAAGCCCTTGCCGGTTGAAGAGACTTACTTTATTAATACCTATATCTCTGATGCTAGGACTGCCGAAGGCGGTCCCGCTGGCACTGCAGGATTAGGTCTTTACTTAACGGCCCCGCGCAGCGCATCAACTGCACACGTTTTAACTTTCGATGAAGTCTGGCATTTCTATGAGGGCGATCCGGTTGCACTTTACGAATTTCATCCTGATGGAACAGCGCGCACAATTTTATTGGGACGCGATATCGCAGCAGGACAAGTTATGCAGCACACGATTAAAGCTGGCGTCATACAAGCCGGTGAAGTAGCACCAGGCGGCACCTGGTCGCTCTTTGCCTGCACTATGTCGCCGGGATTTACCGCAACATGTTTTAAGGGTGTAACTAAATCTGAGCTACGCGGAAAGTATGAGGGTTACGAAGAAGTTATTGAACGCATGGGCGTTGCTGATGGGCATGAAACTTCATTGCCTAACAATTATGTAAATGAGCGCTTTAAAAGCTAGTTACTAAAGCGGGATATTTCCGTGGTCACCGCGGCGATGTGGCGCTGCAGCAAGGGTTCTAGCTAGTGCTGATCTAGTCATCTTTGGATCGATAATTTCATCAACGGCGCCGATTTCAACTGCGCGAGCAACCCCACCAGAAATCTTGTCGTGTTCTGCAGCGAGTTCTAACTCCATCGCCTCACGTTGTTCAGGGGCAAGATCAGCAAGGATGCGACGGTGCAGCACGCGCACTGCAGCAACTGCGCCCATCACCGAAACCTCAGCGTTAGGCCAAGCAAATACTCGCGTTGCGCCAAGTGATTTAGCGTTCATCGCTACAAATGCTCCACCATATGCGCGACGTGTAATCAAAGTTACGCGCGGAACAACTGCTTCACCGAAGGCGTGCAACAACTTTGCTCCACGCCGTACCGCGCCTTCCCACTCTTGACCTGCACCAGGCAGGAAGCCGGTCACATCAGCAATAACAATTAGCGGAATACCAAAGGCATCACAGGTGCGCACAAAGCGTGCTGCTTTCTCGCCAGCTGCTGAATCTAAAACTCCACCGATATGTGCGGGATTATTTGCGATGACGCCAACGCTACGCCCACCAAAACGTCCCAGCACCGTTGTCATATTCTCGGCCCAGACAGGAAGCAGCTCTAACTTCTCACCATCCTTATCCAAGATCGCATCAATTAGCGGATGAACTTCATAACTACGTTTAGAAACTGGTGGAACAAAGACTGAAAGATCTAGATCTTCTAGATCTGTATCCATATGGCCTTGGTTGGCAAAGAGCGCAGCGACATCGCGGATTTCATCAAAGGCTTCTTGTTCTGAGGATGCGATTACATGTGCAACACCACTATTTTTACTGTGCGCTTCGGGACCGCCAAGGGATGCCATATCTACATCTTCACCGGTTACAGATTTAACAACGTCGGGACCAGTAACAAAGATTCGTCCTTCAGGAGCGAGTACAACAATGTCCGTAAGTGCGGGTCCATAAGCACCACCGCCTGCAGTTGGTCCAAGTACGAGAGATAGCTGTGGGATACGACCACTAGCCAGAATCATTGATTGAAAGACTTCACCGAATGCATCAAGAGATGAGACGCCATCGCTTAAACGCGCACCACCTGAGTGCCAGATACCGATAATCGGCAATTGCTTAGCCATCGCTTCTTTGTAGGCTTCCACAATAACTTTGGATCCAACTACACCGAGCGCACCGCTTTTAATTGTGGCATCGGAGGCAAAGACAACTACGCGATTTCCCTTTATTGCACCAGTTGCTGCGATCATTCCGCAATCTGTGCGTTCAACAAGTAGTGAATCTGTTCCGGGATCTAGCAGGCGCTGGATACGAAGCA
>JBIIUL010000108.1:0-3323 GCA_044340015.1 Candidatus Planktophila sp. | reverse complement strand
GTATTGATTGGACGCTGATACGGCTTTGTAGTCGTGATATCAGTTTCACCTAAGTGAATGCTGCCAATCGTTGGTTCTTCAAGTCCTGCGATCATGCGCAAGGTTGTCGTCTTACCGCACCCGGAAGGTCCAAGTAGTGCAAAGAATGAACCTTTAGGAATGGTAAGTGACAGATCATCTACCGCCTTGAAATCACCATACTCTTTAGTGATTCGAGTAAGTATTAAATCCCCTCGCGCCGAACTAGCGTCAAATGACACTTAGTTTCCGGCGGCCTTCTGGAACGCTTCGGTCCAAGCAGTCTCTTCTGTTGGTGTTAGCGAACGGAAGACGCTGAGATTCTTCATAGTTGCTTCAGTTGGGAAGATGTACTCGCTCTTAGCTAGATCTGGATCAATCTTCTCCATCTCAGCTTGAGCGCCCTTAACTGGAGTTACATAGTTAACGTAGGCAGCAACTTCTGCTGCAATCGCTGGGTCGTAGTACCAGTTGATCAACTTTTCAGCACTTGCCTTGGCTTCAGGAGTTGCAGTTGATGGGATCAAGAGGTTGTCGCCTGAAATAGTTCCGCCTGACTCAGGAATTGCGAAGTCAAACTTTCCTTCATTCTCTGAAGCCAAGATAAACATATCTCCTGACCAACCTATAACAGCAGTTGCATCGCCTGAAGTCAGATCTTCTGCGTATTCATTGCCCTTAACGCCGCGAATCCAGCCATCTGAAATCTTTCCAGCCATGAAATCAACTGCGTTCATATACTGATCTTCAGTAACAGTTGCAGGATCTGCGCCTTGCGCTAGCAAGATAATTCCGATTGTGTCGCGAAGTTCAGAGAGCACAACGATCTTGCCCTTATTTGATGGAGCGAAGAGATCATCGAGTGTACGAATTCCCTTTGGGTTCTTCTCGGTATTCCAACCGAAACCACCCATGATGCCTTGCCATGTCATAGTTTGTTCACGGTTTGGATCGTATGAAGGTGATGCAAGTGTGTCGAGAATATTTGACTTATTTGGAATATTTGCTGCATCAAACTTCTGTGCATAACCAAGGCGAATCCAACGCGCTGCCATCCAGTCTGTTGGGCTGACAAGGTCGTAACCGATATCTTCGTTTAGCTTTAGTTGCGCTTGAACTTTTCCGTAGAACTCATCGTTATCGTTGTAATCTTCAAAGTATTTTGTTTCGATACCAGTTGCTTCAGTGAACTTATCAAGTGTTGGATAAGTCTTATTATCTTCATCAAAATCTAAATAGAGAGGCCAGTTGCCCCAACGAACTAATTCACCTGATGCAGCAGAGTCTCCGCCTGAACCGCATGCGGCGAGCGCACCAGCAGCGCCAACGCCACCGATACCTGCGAGAACTGCGCGACGTGAAACACGCGCGTTGATGATTGAACGTGCTTCTGGTGATAGAGGTGACTTCTTAGCCATGTTGATGGGCTCCTTTTTGATTTTCCGGAACAAGGGACGGTTGTGCAGGGCTCATTATGTAACCGATTTGCCCTGCACGCCAAACAATTTCGCTGTGATTTAGCGAAAATTTGTCGAGATTTTTACCCGTTTAGGTTGGTCATGACGTGCTTGATGCGGGTGTAATCCTCAAAGCCGTAGCTCGACAGATCTTTGCCATAGCCCGAGCGCTTGAAGCCGCCGTGCGGCATCTCGGCAACGATTGGGATGTGGGTATTGATCCAGACGCAGCCGAAGTCAAAGGCCTTGGCCATGCGCATTGCGGTGCCGTGATCCTTGGTCCAGACAGATGAAGCCAGTCCGTACTCGACGCCATTAGCAAGCGCAACCGCCTCTGTCTCATCCTTAAACTTCTGGATAGTAATGACTGGCCCAAAAATTTCAGATTGGATGTGTTCATCCTGCTGACGAAGGTCGGCGATAACTGTCGGTGCGATGAAATAGCCAGCGCGATCTAGGGCTGACCCACCCGCGGCCACGCGCGCATGTGATGGCACGCGATCTAGGAAACCTTTAACGCGTTCGAATTGCGCGGCGTTATTTACGGGGCCAACGATGACATCTTCATTCGGCATACCAACTGCGATCTCGTTAGTTGCCTGGTTAGCAAGAAGTTTGACCATCTCTTCATAAACGCCTTCTTGAACCAAGACACGCGTTGCTGCGGTGCAATCTTGACCTGAGTTGAAGAAACCAGCGAGGGCGATTGCTGCAGCAGCAGCTTCGAGATCTGCATCATTGAAGACGACAACTGGAGCTTTGCCACCTAGTTCAAGGTGAACGCGCTTTAGCTGCTTGGCAGCACTTCCGGCAACTTCCATACCTGCGCGCACTGAACCAGTAATCGAAACCATTGCTGGTGTTGCATGTTCAACAACTGCTTTTCCAGTTTCACGTTCTCCACAAATTACATTTATAACGCCATCTGGCAAAAATTCGCCCATGATCTCAGCCATAAAGACTGTAGATGCAGGAGTTGTATCGCTTGGCTTTAAGACAACAGTATTTCCAGCAGCAATTGCAGGAGCCCATTTCCAGACCGCCATCATCATCGGATAGTTCCAAGGAGTTACTTGTCCGCAAACACCTACAGGCTCGCGACGGATAAATGAGGTCATGCCCTTCATATATTCGCCAGCAGATTTACCTTCTAGGTTGCGGGCAGCGCCAGCAAAGAAACGAATTTGATCAATCATTGGTGGGACTTCTTCTGAAGTTGTTAGCCCAATTGGCTTACCGCAGTTTTCGGATTCAATGGCGATAATTTCATCAGCGCGAGACTCGATCGCATCGGCAATTTTTAGGAGCGCGCGTTGGCGCTCTGAAGGAGTTGAATCACGCCATTCGGTGAAGGCGCTAGCGGCAGCAGACATAGCCTTATCGACATCGGCTGCGTTTGAATTAGGGGCGGTTGCGAATGCTTGTCCTGTTGCCGGGTTAATTAGCGTGGTCGTCTCGCCTGATGTCGAGTCAACTAGCTTTCCATTAACAAAGTTCTGCAACTTCTTCATCTTAGTTCTGCCCCTTTACCGCACGAATCAGTTGATCACCGTGATCAACTGGATGTTTTGAATAACCTTCTAACCATTTAGCAATTGTGTAATGACCAGATTCTGAGTGCACGCCTGACTTTTCTAGATCAGTCTCTTGGAGACGTTTAATGATATCGAGTGAGCCAGCACGTACTGCGGCAAAAACTGCGATTGAATTTTCAACTGGTGCGCTTTCATAGCCAAGTTGCGGCGCAGTTGCCCAAAGATTTTCGTCATAACCTTGGATGATTGATCCTTCAGGTTCTGCAACTAAACGACGCAAGCGAGCATATGACTGCGCCTCTGAATCCGCTAC
>JBIIUL010000107.1:0-3341 GCA_044340015.1 Candidatus Planktophila sp. | reverse complement strand
AGGTCCATCTCCTGAGAGTTGTATTTGAGATCTCTGGCGACTTTTGTCTGTTTAGCTTTTGCACGGCCGCGACCCATAGGGCGACCTCCTTACCAAAGTGAAATTCGTCAAGACGCGAAGGTTATCGCGTCCTGTAGTTACCTTCCAAAGCAGCGGCGCCAGGGCCGTTTTGAGCGTGAATTGAACCTGCCACCCAGGCTTTCATGCCGCGGGCGGCCAGTGAGCGGATGGTCAGATCAGCGATAGCGGGGTCGACGATGGCAACCATTCCGATGCCGGCGTTCCAGGTGCGTTCGAGATCGGCCTGTGGAACCCCGGCGATTGTTGCCAGGAATTCCATTTCGGCGGGAAGTGCCCATGTACTGCGGTCGTACTTAGCGATTAAGCCATCTGGAATAACTCGTGCGGTGTTATCAGCTAAGCCTCCGCCGGTGATGTGCGAGAAAGTGCGAAGATTTTCTTGCTGCGCTCTGATTAGCGCCAAACAATCAAGGGTGTAAATCTCGGTTGGAGTCAAGAGAATTTCGCCAAGCGTTTTTGTTAAACCTTGATAAGTCTTGTTGAGATCCAGTTTCTGTGTGGCCAGGATATGACGCACGAGCGAATATCCATTGGCATGGAAACCGCTTGCTGGCATCGCAATAATTGCATCTCCTGCTTTAACGCGGTGTGAACCGAGTTGCTTATCTGCATCAACTACGCCAGTTGCCGCTCCTGCGATATCGAATTCATCTTCTTTAAGTAAACCTGGGTGTTCAGCAGTTTCGCCACCGATTAACGCGGTATTAGCTTTTATACAACCGCGTGCAATACCACCAACAATTTCAGCGATGCGTTCAGGGATCACTTTGCCAACTGCAATGTAGTCGGTCATGAAAAGTGGTTCTGCCCCGCAAACAACTAAATCATCAACAACCATCGCAACTAGATCTTCGCCGATGGTGTCGTACTTACCCATCAGGCGAGCAATCTCAGTTTTGGTTCCGACACCATCAGTTGATGTTGCAAGCAGTGGTTTCTTGTAGCTCTTCAGCGCGCTGGCATCAAATAAACCAGCGAATCCCCCAATGCCACCTTGCACTTCAGGACGTGTGGCTTTTGCGATCGAAGCTTTCATTAATTCAACGGCGCGATCTCCGGCATCGATATCTACGCCTGAATCTTTATATGTGCTCATGGTTTTTCACCACCTCTGTAACTTCAAGGCGCATCTTTCCTTCTGACATATCTGCAGGTACTGCAATCGGGTATTTGCCGGTAAAACATGCTGTGCAGAGCTTGTTCTCGTCGATAGTCGTCGCGGCAATGAGTCCTTCCATAGATACATAACTCAGCGAATCTGAGCCAATGGAGCGGCGAATCTCTTCGATTTCTAGACCACTCGCAATTAATTCAGCACGGGATGCAAAATCGATTCCGTAATAACAAGGCCATTCAACTGGTGGGCTAGAAATGCGCACGTGAATCTCTCGTGCCCCAGCCTCGCGCAACATCCGCACAATTGCGCGTTGCGTATTTCCGCGAACAATCGAATCATCGACAACAACGATGCGCTTGCCCTCAATGATTTCGCGTAGTGGATTTAACTTAAGACGAATACCTAGTTGGCGAATTGTTTGTGAGGGTTGAATAAAGGTACGTCCAACATAAGAGTTCTTAACTAAGCCAAGTCCATAAGGAATTCCAGATTGCTGCGCATAACCAATCGCTGCCGGCGTTCCGGATTCAGGAACAGGGATAACTAGATCTGCTTCAACTGGCGCTTCGATTGCTAAACGCTTACCGATACGAACGCGAGTTGCATGAACACCTTGACCGGCAATGGTTGTATCTGGGCGCGCTAAGTAAACGTATTCAAAGATGCAACCTTTGGGATCTGGTGTTGCCCACATCTGCGAGCGGATTCCATCTTCATTAATCGCTAAGAATTCACCTGGTTCTACCTCACGGACAAAAGCGGCGCCGACAATATCGAGCGCTGCAGTTTCAGATGCGACGACCCAACCACGTTCGAGTTTTCCGATAACAAGAGGACGAACGCCGTGGCGATCGCGTGCTGCGTATAAAGTCTTTTCATCCATAAAGACAAGCGAGAACGCACCTTCTAACTTTGGTAGAACGGCAATTGCACTTGCTTCAACGTTCTTCTCATCTTGCAGACCTATCAACGCCGTCATGATCTCGGTGTCTGTTGTTGCACCGCGTCCGGTCTTCGCGTTATCGCCTTCGAGCTTCTGCACCATTTCGGCGAGATCGCCAGTATTTGTGAGATTACCGTTGTGAGCTAACGCCAAAGTGCCGTATTTAGTGGGTCTTAGCGTTGGTTGGGCGTTAACCCAGGTGCTCGATCCGGTGGTGCTGTAACGACAGTGGCCGATTGCTAGATCGCCAGTAAGTGAGGCCAAATCTGTTTCAGTAAAGACCTGCGATACCAGACCCATATCCTTGTAAATCAAAATACGTTCGCCATCAGATGCAGCAATTCCAGCAGATTCTTGCCCGCGATGTTGCAGCGCATAAAGTCCGTAGAAAGTTAACTTGGCAACTTCTTCGCTAGGCGCCCAAACGCCAAAGACGCCGCAAGCATCTTGTGGTGCTTTATCGTCATCTAAAACGTTGTGATTGAGCAAACCATCAGGGCGACGTGTCATGACTTCACCTCCAACGGCAATAGTTCAGTTAAATCTGCGCGAACACCAGATGCGCTAATCAAACCAGCAGACATGGCATCTGCCCAGCTGCGCTCACCGCTGGCAAGTGCCAACCAAGTTTCGGCGTTCATCTCGATCACATTTGGTGGCGTGCCCCGCGTATGAGTCGGCCCATCTCCGCACTGCACCGCGGCATATGGCGGAATACGTACTTCGATTGCGCGACCCGGTGCACGTTCGGTTAAGAGCGCCAGGCTCTGCTTCACCGCTTCGAGAATCTTAGGATCGCGCATCTTTTATCCAAACAACTTTAGGAAAGTTTCAGTGTGTGCCTTGCGCAGTTCATTTAGAGAAATCTTTGCGTCATTGATCTCTAACGCATCTCCCCCAGTTGATCCGATCTTGGTAATCGCGATTGAGTGTTTATTTGCAAGTGCAGATAGTGCCGAAGCCTGGCTTGGATCAACTGCAACAACCACGCGACCTGGAGTCTCGCTAATCAGTGCAACGCCCACATTTTCCAAAGTTACCTTTGCACCTACGTTATGGCGCAAGACCATTTCAGTTAGCGTTGCCGATAACCCACCTTGGCTTAAATCATGTGCAGCGGTAAAGATCTTCTCGGTACGCCCTGCAACCAGTACCTCAATTAAGCGCATTTCACGCTTTAAATCAGCGATTGGTGCAGAT
>JBIIUL010000106.1:0-3423 GCA_044340015.1 Candidatus Planktophila sp. | reverse complement strand
GATGTTACAAATCAAGAACATCTCGATGCTCTAGCCGGTCGCGTCAAAGAACATTTCCCACATCTTGATGGCGTAGTGCATTCAATTGGTTTTGCACCTGAAGCAGCGCTCGGTGGAAATTTTCTAAACACTGCTTGGGAAGATGTGGCAACTGCTGTACACGTTTCTGCCTATTCACTTAAATCTTTAACGATGGCCGCACGCCCACTATTTAACGGTGGTGGCTCTGTTGTAGGCCTTGATTTCGATGCCACCGTTGCTTGGCCAAAGTACGACTGGATGGGCGTTGCTAAAGCTGCTCTTGAATCAACATCTCGTTACTTGGCCCGCGATTTAGGTGGAGAAAATATTCGCGTAAACTTGGTTGCTGCAGGTCCAATTCGCACCATGGCTGCAAAGTCGATCCCGGGCTTTGATGAATTTGAGAAAGTCTGGAATGAACGCTCCCCACTGGAATGGGATGTTACTGACCCAGTTCCTGCCGCCCAGGCTGTTGTGGCTCTACTTTCCGACTGGTTCCCGAAAACAACGGGCGAAATCGTGCATGTAGACGGCGGTTTGCACGCGATGGGCGCTTAAAGGTAAAGTACGGCTCAGACCAGTGGCTTTGGCTACTGCAAGAGGAGCTCACCGCTCCCACCTTCTCGGCCCAGAAACTAGTTCTTTTGGAACTAGGGGGAGCTGGCTGGTTTGTCGAAAGTAAGCCGCCTTACTGGCGCGTTTTTCTTTCCTTAGCGGTGCGCGATTTCTGCGGTAAACCCTCAAGCTACTAAAGTCAAAATCGACAGAACGAAGTTCAAAAAAGAACAGCGTTCAAGAAGTAGCAAACAAACTAAGGAGCACAAATCACAACTGAACCGCGCATCAATGACCGTATCCGCACACCTCAAATTCGTCTCATCGGCCACACCGGTGATCAAGTTGGAGTTGTAGATATTGAAGTAGCGCTACAGATGGCAGATGAAATTGGTTTAGATCTCGTAGAGATCGCGCCAGAGGCAAATCCACCTGTATGCAAAATCATGGACTTCGGCAAGTACAAGTACGAAATTGCCCAGAAGGCTCGTGAAGCTCGTCAGAACCAGACCCACATTGTGGTGAAGGAAGTGCGATTGACGCCAAAGATTGAAAATCACGATTACGAAACTAAACGTAACGCAATCGTGAAGTTCTTAAAGGGTGGCGACAAGGTAAAGATTACGATGAAGTTCCGCGGACGCGAACAAACTCGCCCCGAGCTTGGTTTCAAATTGCTACAACGTCTTGCAGAAGATGTTGCAGAAGTTGCTTTTGTTGAGTTCGCCCCTAAGCAAGAGGGTCGAAATATGACGATGGTGCTGGGACCGACGAAGAAGAAGACTGAAGCGGTAGCAGAGCAGAAGGCAGCGCGCGCAGCCAAGGAAAAGGCAGCGCTCGAGGCGGCAGAAGAGAAGTAAATAGTTTTTCAAGACGACGAAGTACAGGAGAAGATAAATGCCAAAGATGAAGACCCACAGTGGCGCGAAGAAGACTTTTCGCGTAACCGGTTCAGGAAAGATCATGCACGAGCGTGCAGGCAAGCGCCACCTTTTGGAGCGTAAGTCATCTCGCGTTACTCGTCGTTTGAGTACCGAACAAGCAGCAAAGCCAACCGTCGCAATGACAGCCAAGCGCATGCTTGGCCTTAAGTAAGGAGTGTGAATTAAATGAGAGTAAAACGTGGAGTTCACGCTGCTAAGAAGCGTCGCACAACCCTGGAACGCGCTAGCGGATACCGCGGCCAGCGTTCCCGTCTTTTCACAAAGGCGAAAGAGCAAGTCACTCACTCAATGGTTTACGCGTTTAACGACCGTAAAGATAAGAAGGGTGATTTCCGTCAGCTTTGGATTCAGCGCATTAACGCTGCAGCCCGCGAAAATGGAATGACTTACAACCGTTTCATCCAAGGCCTAAAGGCTGCTGGTGTTGAAGTTGATCGTCGCGTTCTATCCGACATCGCAACAAATGATCCAGCAACATTTAAGACACTTGTTGATCTAGCTCGCAAGAACCTAGTCAGCGCTTAGTTCTATCTTCAATGATTGAGAGCCTTCACTCGCCGCATATCGCGCGGGTGAAGGCTCTTATTTCATCTCGCGGCAATAAAGAGCGTGGAGAACATGGGCAATTTATCGCTGAAGGTCTGCAATGTGCCCGCGAAGCGTTGTCTGCAACTTCTGGCCCAAAGATTAAAACTCTCTTTTTAACTGAGAGTGGCCAATCGCGCATTGATACCGCCGGTTTGGATACATCAAGCGTCGAAACTATTCTGGTTAGCGAGCCTGTTATGGCTGCTATGTCATCGACAATCACGCCACAAGGAATTCTTAGCGTATGCGAAATCGGCCGCAATGAATTTTCTGATCTCAAATTAAACGGACATTCGAAATTTATCTATCTCCATGAAATTCAAGATCCCGGAAATGCCGGAACCATTCTGCGTAGCGCCGATGCGATGGGAATAGATGCTGTTATCACTTCGCCGGGCAGCGTTGATATGTATTCCCCAAAGGTAGTTCGCGCAACTGCCGGATCACTCTGGCATATCCCGCTCTATTCTGGAATTACTCTGGCAACGCTCTCAGAAAAATTCCCTACGATGACCAAATTGGCTCTATCTGCTCATGGCAGCACTTCACTACTAGAACTCGAAAACGTTGGCGATTGTGTTGCGATATTCGGAAATGAAGCACGCGGAATAGATACCTTAATTAGCGGCGATGTTATTGCGGTGAATATCCCAATGAAAGGTAATGCCGAAAGCCTAAACCTTTCTGCTGCTGCCTCAATTGTTATGTTCCATCTCGCCGCTCTTTAATCGGTTCTTCGTTCAAATATCCCGCATCTTGGAAAGGTCACAGGTTAAGATTTCGCTATGAGCCCCGCAGAAATTGAAAAATGGGTTAGCGATGCCGCAACGGCCTTCGCAGCTGCGGGCGACCTCGATTCTTTAAAGAGTGCACGCCTTGCCCATCTTGGCGATAAAGCTCCGATCTCACTCGCCAGTCGCGGATTGGGATCACTTGCTCCTGAAGAGAAAGCCAGCACCGGCAAGTTAATCGGTGAAGCGAAGGCAGCGATCGCGGCTTCACTTGAAAAAGCAACCGAAAAGTTAGAGGCAGAGCGTGATGCGAAAGTTCTTCTCGAAGAGGTTGTAGATATAACTCTCCCGGTAAATCGCGCACATCGTGGGGGATTACATCCAATTACGATCATTAAGAACGAGATCAGCGATTTCTTTATCGAACAGGGTTACGCGGTTGAAGAAGGACCAGAACTTGAATCTGGCTGGCTCAACTTCGATGCGCTAAATATTCCAGCAGATCATCCGGCCAGAACGATGCAAGATACTTTCTACATTGAACCTGTTGAATCTGGAATGGTTCTTCGCACTCAGACTTCACC
>JBIIUL010000021.1:0-13494 GCA_044340015.1 Candidatus Planktophila sp. | reverse complement strand
ATCTATCACCTGCGGTTATTTTCGGAGGGGAGTTAGTTCCTGTAAAGGCGATTGCGGGTGAAGTAATTGCAGTTACTGCAACGATCTTTCGTGAAGGACATGATGCACTTGGCGCGCATACTTTGTTATTTGATGACAAAGGTAAAGAAATTGCCCGCGCACCGATGCGCGAAATCTGGCGCGGCGGAGATCGTTTTGAAGGAACGATCACGATTCCAACACGTGGCGAGTTCAATTACGCAATTGAAGCCTTTGATGATCCCTTTGCCACTTGGGAACATGACTCAGAAATTAAGATTGCAGCTGATATCGATGCTGAACTCTGCTGCACCATCGGGAAGCTAATCTTCGAAGAGAAGTTAAGCGAAGATCCATCTGCCAAGAAGTTGCTCTCCCCCGCAATCAAAGCGCTAACTGATACTTCACTTGCGCCAGCCAATCGTTTCTCGCAGGCAACAACCACTGAAATTCGCGCTTACTTTGCAGCAAACCCGCTACGTCGCTTAGTGAGTCGTTCTGAACTAATCCCAGTTCGCGCAGACCGCGATCGTGCACTTGTCGGTGCTTGGTATGAATTCTTTCCGCGCAGTGAAGGTGCAATAGTTGATGCGCACGGGCGTATCACAAGCGGCAATTTCGCAACTGCGGCAAAGCGAATTCCAGCCGTTGCTGCGATGGGCTTTGATGTTCTCTACTTGCCACCGATTCATCCGATCGGCAACGCACATCGCAAGGGGCGCAATAACACTTTAACGCCAAGCGATACAGATCCAGGTGTTCCTTGGGCGATCGGCAATGTGGAAGGTGGCCATGATGCTATTAATCCGGCGCTCGGCACTATGGCTGATTTCGAAACCTTTGTATCGATAGCCAAGAAGAACAGCCTTGAAATCGCACTAGATCTAGCTCTTCAAGCATCTCCTGATCATCCTTGGGTTAAATCAAACCCTGAATGGTTTACAACGCGCCCTGACGGCACGATTGCTTATGCCGAGAACCCCCCAAAGAAATATCAGGATATCTACCCAATTAACTTTGATAATGACTACGCAGGGATTCTTGCTGAAGTACTTCGCGTAATCCGTTTATGGATATCTAAGGGCGTAACTATCTTTCGCGTTGATAATCCCCACACCAAGCCAGTTCACTTCTGGCAAGAAGTTATGTCCGTAATTCAAAAGGAAAGCCCGGATGTTGTATTTCTCGCTGAAGCATTTACCAAGCCAGCGATGATGCATGCCCTTGGTAAGGCCGGTTTCCATCAGTCATATACCTATTTCACTTGGCGCACCAGCAAAGCCGAACTTATGGAATATGGCCGCGAACTTTCGCAAGAGACCAGTGCATTCTTTAGACCAAACTTCTGGGTAAATACTCCAGATATCTTGCCTTTCCACTTGCAATCTGGAAACCCTGCCATGTTTGCACTTCGCGCAGTGCTGGCGGCAACGCTTACGCCATCTTGGGGAATGTATGCAGGCTATGAACTATATGAACACCGCCGCTTTAAAGAAGGTGGCGAAGAGTATTTAGATTCTGAGAAGTACGAGATAAAGGTGCGCGACTGGGATGGCGCGGCTAAAAAAGGCATAACCCTTGCACCCTTTATTACTCAGCTAAATCAGATTCGTCGCGCGCATCCGGCGTTGCTGCAACTTCGCAATCTGCGCTTTCATCACACCGATTCTGATTCGATCATCGCTTATTCAAAGCGCACGGGCGATAATTTAATTTTGGTGGTCGTAAACCTTGATCCAACTTATGCTCAAGAGACCACAGTTCATTGGGATATGAAGGCTCTCGGAATTGCCGCACATTCATTTGAGGTTAAAGACTTACTAGATAACCAGAGCTTTACATGGAGCCCAGATACCTTTATTCGCCTTGATCCAGCAAGACCGACTGGCAAAGTTGCACACATTTGCCAGGTAAGGCTCTAACCTCAGATCATGTCTTTCTTCCAGAAGCTCTTTAACTTCAAAGGCGCAAGTCAAAGTAAAGATGCAAAGGAAGAGATCTACATAGCACCGGCAACATTTTTAAATCCTAATTCCACACTCGGCGAGCTAGATTTTCATCTACTTGCCGAAGGACGCCATGAGAAATTATGGGAAGTCCTTGGTGCGCATGTGCGCCACGATCAAAGCGGTGAACTACTAGGAACTGCCTTTACAGTTTGGGCGCCAAACGCCCGCGCAGTTAGTTTGATCAGCGATTTAAATTACTGGGATAAGAACACTCATCCGATGATTCGTTTAGGTTCATCCGGTATCTGGGAGATCTTTATTGCAGATATCGGCGCAGGCGTTAAATACAAGTTTGCCATCTGCGGCATCGATGGTCGTTGGGTAGATCATGCTGATCCACTTGCTCGCCAAACCGAAACTCCCCCACACACCGCATCGATTGTTAACGAATCAAATTATCAATGGCAAGATTCAAAATGGATTGCTGAGCGTTCTAAATTTCAACCTTGGCGCAGCCCAGTTGCAGTCTACGAAGTTCACTTAGGCTCTTGGAAGTTAGGGCTTTCTTATCGCGAACTTGCAACCGAACTCGTTAACTATGTAACTGGGCAAGGCTTTACCCATGTTGAGTTCTTGCCGGTTACCGAGCACCCATACGGACCATCTTGGGGCTATCAAGTAACTTCATTCTTTGCGCCAACATCTCGCTTTGGCACCCCTGACGAATTTAGATTCTTAGTTGATGCGCTGCATGCGGCAGGAATTGGCGTAATCCTGGATTGGGTTCCTGCGCACTTTCCCAAAGATGAATGGGCGCTGGCCAAATTTGATGGAACCGCTCTATACGAACATGCTGATCCGCGCTTAGGTGAACACCCAGACTGGGGCACTTTGATCTTTAACTTCGGCCGCAACGAAGTACGTAATTTCTTAGTTGCTAGCGCGCTTTATTGGCTTACCGAGTTCCACATAGATGGCCTGCGTGTAGATGCCGTTGCTTCAATGCTCTATCTAGATTATTCACGTAAAGAAGGTGAATGGCTGCCTAATAAATTTGGAGGGCGTGAAAACCTTGAAGCAGTTCAGCTTTTGCAAGAGGCCACATCTACCGCCTACAAAACTCATCCGGGCATCATGATGATCGCTGAAGAATCAACTGCGTGGCCCGGTGTCACCAAGAACACTTCATCTAACGGTCTCGGCTTTGGATTTAAGTGGAATATGGGTTGGATGCACGACACTTTGCAATATTTGCAACACGATCCAATCCATCGCGTCTATCACCACAACGAGATTACCTTCTCAATTCTTTATGCATGGTCTGAAAACTTTATGCTCCCTCTTTCACACGATGAAGTCGTGCACGGTAAGGGTCAGTTAGTAAATAAGTTCCCTGGCGATCGCTGGCAGAAGTTTGCGACGCTACGTGCGCTTTATGGATTTATGTGGGCGCATCCAGGAAAGAAGTTGCTCTTCATGGGATCTGAATTTGCGCAAAATGACGAGTGGAGCGAGAGCGCCGGTCTGCAGTGGTATTTAACTGAGTTTGCTGAACATAGCGGTGTGCAGAAAGTTGTTGCTGCGCTTAATTCAATTTATAAGGAACAGCCTGCGCTCTGGCAGAAAGATACAAACCCAGAAGGTTTCTCCTGGTTAGTGGGCGATGATGGCGCAAGTAATGTCGTTGCATTTACCCGCTGGTCTGATGATGGAAAGCCACTTGTTTGTATAACTAACTTCTCACCGGTTCCACACGAGAACTACCAACTGCCGTTACCAACTGCCGGCGTTTGGCGAGAGATTCTAAATACCGACTCGGTTACCTTTGGAGGTAGCGGAATAACTAACGATTCTTTTGCCGTAGATGTAGATACCGATTTAAAGCGAAGTTTCCGCGTTCCACCACTTTCTACCGTCTGGCTCGAGCGCGTTTAAACTGGTTTTACGGCGCGGGCAAAGAACGCTGTCGACATAAGCATTAGCGCTGGAATTGTTAAGGCGATTGCTAAAGAGCCGGTGAATTGTGCAGTCCAAGCAATCGAAGCTTTCAAGATAAAGACTGCAATCATGTTAACAACACCTATCTGTCCAACAACTACCGCGCTCGGCAGTGGAGAGCGTTGATTTCCAGCAGTATAGAAAGAAGGCGCCATCAGCGATGAGCCCATCCCCGCAAAGGTGAAGGCCAAACACGTTGTAACAAAGGCAATAGTTTTATGCTCGGCGGGAATCTGCACCGTAATAGTTAGGAAGGTTAAAAACCCTCCACCGCCAACTAGCGCAAATAGGCGAATAGTTTGATCCACTTGAAAACGCTTAGCAATTGTTCCAGCGTTCAACCGACCTATGATCATGGCAGTCATAAACAAGACATATGGCAGCGCTGCCATTCCAGAACTTACGCCGATCCGTTCTTTTGCAAAGATTGCCGACCAGTCGCCAGTCGCTAACTCTAGAAAAACTGCGCAGACTAGACCGCCGCTAATCAACCAATCAACTCTAAATGATGTAACTAGAGATCGAAGTGGCAGGTGTTCTTCTTCATCTTCATTTGCCTTCATCAAAACTGGCGTTAAGCGAATAATCATTGCAGTTAGCGACAAGGTAACTACAACAGCTAGCCCACCCACATGCCAAGTGATCGGGATGTGATCAACGACTAACCCCGAAATGATCGCTGTGGTTAGCGTGCCTAGCGCCCACATGCCATGAAGACGCGCAATAGTTAAACCGTAAACTCGCTCCATCGCATTAAAAGATTGCGCGTTAATCGAGATGTGATAGGCCGAAGTCGCCCAACCAATTGCAACATTACAGATTAAGAAAATTCCCGAAGATTCCGTGCGGACAATAAAGAAGTACGCCAGACCCATAATCCAGATATTGGTAAGGATCACCCGCTTTACGCCAAATTTATGGACCATATGTCCGGTTAAGAAGAGGCTAGCTACGGCGCCAAATGAGCCAGTACTAATCAGCGTTCCGAATTGACCGTTACTTAATCCGAGATTGGCTTTTACTTCTGGAAAGCGAGGAATCCAAGACATGATCAACGCGGCATATACGCCAAAGAGAGCTTGCAGGAGCTTGAATTCGGTGCTTGGTTTAACGCTATTCATTAAAAAAGTGCATTCGCTAAAGCAGCGCGCGCCTTTATAACTCGCGGGTCTGCCGGATCGACAAGTGCAAATAGTTCAATTAAGCGATCTTTGACTAACTTCTTCTCTGCGCCATCAAAGAGCGGAATCAAACGTAGTAACCGCGCAAAGGCTGGCTCCAAATATCCGCTAACAATTTCGATATCTGCACATTGCAATTGAATGGCGATATCGTCTGGTTGAGCCGAAGCATCCTGCATAACTTTGGCGCCATCAATTCCATCTGTGCGCGCCATCAACTGCGTCTGCGCAAGTCCCAGAATTGCAAAGTTATCATTTGGTTTGCGCGCTAACAGCTTCTTATACGCGGCTTCTGCTTTGGCGTAATCGCCGGCATCTAGCGCCGCGATTGCTTCTTCCTCTTCAGGTTCAATTTTTTCAGCGGGAGCGCCACCCACACCTTGTTCGGCGGCCAACGCCAAAACTTTATCGATCACCATGCGGATCTGTTCTTCTGGATAAGGCTGTTCAAAGAGCGGCACCATCTGTTCGTTGATGATTGCAACAGCAAAAGGTACTGCGCGAGTTTGTAGCGCTTGCGCCACCTGAGGCTGTGCATCTACATCAACGCGGCCCAGCACCCAAGCGCCTTGATCTGCAAGCGCTAACTTTCCCAGAATTGCTACGACTTCTTGTGATTCAGGTGAACGAGGTGACCAACAAATAAGGACAACTGGCTTGTCTTTAGAGAGTGAGAGAAATTCATTGGTTAAGTTCTCGGGAGTTATCTCAATACCCGGCATAGGCCCTGCGGGCTCTGGCTTTGGTTTTCCGAGAGAGCTCAGATCAACTGCACGTCCAAAGTTAGGTGGAAGACTCATACCTGCGCCTCCACATCTACTCCAGAATCACGACGAAATGGCAGTACATCTTCAATATATGACTGTGCAGCAAAGGTTAGCCCAACATCGTGGCCTTCACGTTCACTTAAGTACCAACGGTGTTCTAGAACTTCATGGAAGAACTGTGCTTCTTCGATGCGACCTTTCAAATTGTCGGGAATCATCGCAACGATCGGCATATAAGTTTCATTTAGCCATCGACGCGCAGAATCTTGCATCGGAGGTTTCGGACTTTCTTCACGTCCCCGGAAGCGATCAAGGGAAGCTAGCAAGCGCTTAGCTTGCAGCGCTTCGGTTTCGAGTCCAGTTAACTCGCGCAAACGATTGCGGTGGTATCCCGGTGCCACAAGTTTTGGCTGGAAGTAAAGTTTTTGTGATTCACCATCTAGCGAAACCGAGACTTCTTCTACCGCAAACCCGAGATCATGTAGCTGACGCATCGCGCGTTCAACTGCGTGGCGATCTTTCGGATCAAGCACCTGACGCTCTTTAAGCGCTTTCCAGATTCGGTGATACCGCTTGATTACCGCCTCGCTTGCACGGATCGGATCCATACCTGGGTAAAGAACACCTGACAGCGCAAGATCTTCGAGTTCAGCGGCAACGTTAAAGTGCGCGATCTCTAAATCATGTTCACGTTGTCCATCGCTCAAAGTTTTCTGGAACTCTCCTGTTTCGGCATCAACCAAGTAAGCAGCAAATGCTTCGGCATCGCGGCGAAATAAAGTATTTGATAACGAGCAATCGCCCCACCAGAAACCAAGTAGATGCAGTTGCACTAATAACAGCGCAAGGGCGTTGGCCATCATGGTGATGTCATTGGCAGTTACATCTTTACCGCTGAGCAAGACGCGATATGGCAATGAGTATGGCAAGAAGCGAGTTACCAGAGCGCAAGGAAGTTCTTCGGCGACTTCATCGGTTCGCCCTTCGATTACTGCGATCGGCTGAACGCTAGGTGCTCCAAGATGGGCCAATTCACGTAGCGCTTTATATTCACGGTTGGCGAATTCTGAGACCGTCTCTTTAACGGCATAAACTTCGGCATCTGGATCATCAGTGGATCGAACCAAGCGAACGATATGTCGCGAAATACCGCGCTTTTCGGTCAGCGCGGGATCTTCCGGCCACTCCTCCAAATTGATATGCCAAGGCAAGCCAGTAACGGCGGCGATTTCTTCGCCTAATCCCGTAATGCGTAACGCCATGTATGAAGGATAACGCTTTAGAATAGGCCGCATGGCAATAGCAGATCGCATCAAACGCAAACCAAAGTCAAAAGTTAAGGCAAAAGCAATTAAGACGGACTTTGGCGCTTTGGGTACTCCAATTGATAGAACTCACCCGTTCTACTTTGGATTTATAGCCACCCTAGGTGCGCTGATTGCAATTGTTTTGATGCGCGCACTTGCTAGCACCAGTCAGATATTTGTACTGATAATCGTCGCTCTATTTCTAGCAACCGGCCTAAATCCCGCAGTTGTTGCAATTCAACGACGTGGAATTTCGCGAACAAATGCCGTCGCCATTATCTTCGTTTCTGTAATTGCTTTTGTTGTCTTCTTTATTGCGGTGGTAATCCCGCCTGTTGTCTCCCAAGGCACACAACTTATAAATAGCTTGCCTGCCCTGCTAACTGATCTAGATAAGAATCCAACAATCGCTAATTTAAATAATCAATTTGGGATAATTGACTCGCTGCAATCCCAACTTAAAGAGATAAGTTCAGATGGCGCCCTGATCATCTCTGCCTTCGGTGGCGTAATCGGCGTTGGAAAATCAGTGCTTTCTGGAACCTTCACTGCACTTACTATCTTGATCTTGACTCTCTACTTCATTACCTCGCTGCCACAGATGACTGATCTGGGACTTCGCTTTGTTCCAGCTAGCCGTCGTGATCGCGTCTCGCTACTTACCAATGCGGTTATCTCACGCGTTGGATCCTTCGTGGGAAGCCAGATTTTGATTGCGGCGATGGCATCAGTCTTCGTTCTGGCGCTGTCGCTGGTTCTTTCGCTTCCATCACCTGTTGCGATAGCGATGATTGTCCTGGTCTGTGGACTGATTCCACTGATCGGTCACTTCATTGGCTGCACCGTCGTAACGATTATCGCCCTTACCCAATCAGTATCAATCGCATTGGTTGCATTTATTGCCTACGTTGTCTACGTACAGATTGAGAATTACTTGGTTACTCCGCGCATCATGAAGCGCACGCTCTCAGTACCGGGGGCGGTAACAATTATCTCTGCACTAATTGGTACTTCACTTCTGGGCTTAATTGGTGGTCTACTTGCAGTGCCAATTGCTGCATCAGTGATCTTGATCCTTGATGAAGTAGTTTTCCCTCGCGCTGATAACGCTTAATATGAAAGATCACATTTAGTAAATCAATTTTTATCTACCTGCTTCAAACGAGTCTTTCCAATTTTTGGACAGTACACTCTTAAATTGGCTAAGAATATATGGAGCCGCTTTTTCGTACATTTGTGTCTTAGTAATTCCCAAAGCGTCCTTGATAGATTGATCGTACGAGCGGTTTATATTTATTGATTTTAAAACATTCCAATAAGCCTCATAACCGTATTCGGCCGTAACCCATTCCCAAAGCAAGTTTCCCATGGAATACGCCCAACGCATTGCGTTTGGTACTTCTGAACCTCCCGCTATGGGACCAGAATTCGTTTCTGTAATCAAGAGCATTTTTATTACATCATCGGTGGTCTTTACATCCATAATGAACTCATTCAAATGTTTTTCGATGATGCGCTTATCGACCTCATCTGAGTACCAGGCTAAATTTGAATAGCCCATCGCCTGGCCAAAAAATTCTGCACCGCCTTCGAAAAAGTTCACAGGAAGAGTTAAGGAGAAAACATCTTTTACTATCAAGGCCTGCACGCTATGTGTTAGCTCATGCGGCTGATACCAAGGCGCCCAATAAGTTTTTTGTGGTGGACTATTAGCAGCAAACCAATAGCCAGATTGACCTGAGTTTGGCCCTTCGTTCACTAAATGACCGCCTGATACACCAGCCCCTAATGAACAGTTGTATTTCTTGAATTTGCGTAACTCCTCAAGAAAATAAGGTTCTAATGCGCCACTCATGGTTTGTTTTGAGTTGTCTGCAAAAGTTGGATCATCACCAGTGAAGTAAGTGGATTGAACCGTTGCACCTGTAGGGAAATACTCCTGCCAAAATGCAACATTTTGAATCAATTGCTTTTGTAAAACTTCCAAAAGCTCTTTTGGGAATGAAGTGCTTATACTGCTTTCAATCCGGGCTCTTCCGACCTGATTTTTTTCGAAATTAGCTTGGACGGCTCTGAATGCTTTGGCTCTAATAGGATTAAATGAGGTGTCAAGGCGAGGATCTGAAGTGGTGAAACCTTTATCTTCAAAGAACGATCTCTCCATAACTCCATTTGCCATGCGATAGTAAAAAGTTCCATTACCGCAGCCCTCTGGTCTTAGAGGAGCATCACCCGGTACCGGTCCGGAAACTTTTTTAGTAGGTGTCGGGGCCATGCCCTGCTTGGGATCTGATCGCTTAAGTGCAACGCCTTTGTTCCAAACAAGATTTTTTCCTGCCTTTACACATGTAAATTTCTTGCCGAGCGATGTCGCACTTGTTCCCAACTTGGAACATTTTGCACCAGATTTAGGAATTGTAGCGTGTAATGGGTAAGCAAAAGATAAGAGCAGAACTAATATGATGGAAAAATTTATCCTTCGCTGCATGGAAAGAGTTTATTTGAGAGCAGCAAAAATTTGCAAGAACTCCCTTGCAAAATCACTTAAATCTCCGTCGGTAACGGCAAGCGCTCTGGCGCAATTATCTTGGTGATCTCACTCAAGACGGTATGGACAGCAGGTTCGCCCACCCAGAGATGTTTTGCGCCAGCAACAGGAATTATCTCGATCTGAGTTAGCGGTTTAAATCTTTCGACTGCTTGTGGTGGTTGTAGATAATCATCAAATTCAGGGACAAGTGCAATAACGCGACGTCCATCTTTAGCCCAATACTCAAGATCGCTAACTTCAGATGTACGAAGTGGTGGAGATAAAAGTATCAAGCCCTTAATCCGTGGGTCTTTTGCGTGACGAAGCGCTAAATCTGTTCCGAATGACCAACCAACTACCCAGAGATTAGTTAGCCCTAAGGTATCGAGACAGTAAGTGGTCATAGCTTCGATGTCGAGTTTTTCTAATCCACCGTTATCAAATGTGCCGGTGCTGGTTCCGGAGATGCTCGTTGTTCCGCGAGTGTTGAAGCGAACTACTTGTATGCCAGCCATATCTGGCAAGCGATTAGCGGCCTTCTTATAAACGTGGCTATCCATCATTCCGCCCGCCGTTGGCAGCGGATGCAAGCAAAGGATTGCGCCGGTGTATCGATCAAGTGGTGCAGCGCTTTCACCGATCAACGTCTGGCCATCGCTTGTTGTAACAGTAAATGGAGTGCGCAGCGCCGGTAGAACAGTGCTCGGACGTACTGGCTGCAGCATGCAGGAGAGTCTAGTCTTTCCCCATGTCTACATCTACAAACACTTTCTCCTCGCACTATCCCGTAACTGGTGAGGTTATTGCCAATTATCCAATCGCAGATCGCGAGACTGTCTTTAACGCAGTTGCTGCAGCTCGCAGTGCGGCAACTGCTTGGCAGGATTTGGGATTTAAAGGTCGCCGTAAAGTATTGCTTAAGTGGAGCAATTTACTTATTTCACAGCTTGATGAAATTACCGAACTTGTATCTAGGGAGACTGGAAAGCCAGTTAGCGATGCCAAACTTGAAGCATCCCTTGCTGTTGGCCACTTAGGTTGGGCCGCACGTCATGCTGAGGATGCAATGCGCACATCGCATCGTTCTCCTGGCGCACTTATGGCAAATATGTCAGCAACTGTCGAACGCTCTCCCGTTGGCGTTGTCGGTGTTATTGGCCCTTGGAACTATCCAATCTTTACGCCAATGGGGTCTATCTCATACGCACTCGCTGCTGGAAATACCGTTGTCTTTAAGCCAAGTGAATACACGCCAGGTGTTGGCACAATATTGGCGAGTACTTTTGCGCAAGTTGCACCATTTGCCGAAATCTTCACCTGCGTTACAGGTCTTGGTGCTACCGGAAAAGATTTATGCGAAAGCGGCGTTGATAAATTGGCGTTCACTGGTTCCACTCGCACCGCCAAGTTAGTTGCTGCAGCATGTGCCGCAAATATGACGCCAGTTGTTCTCGAATGCGGAGGCAAAGATCCGGTCATTGTTGCTGAAGATGCCGATATCAAACGCGCAGCTGATGCCACTATCTGGTCTTCGATGTCTAACGCTGGTCAAACTTGTATCGGTGCAGAGCGCGTATACGTTCATGAAAGTGTGGCCGATCAATTCATTGAAGAAGCGATCAAGGTTGCCAAATCAATTCAACCTGGGGCACCTGGTGTTGGTAATTACGGCCCAGCCACTATGCCTTCGCAGATCAAGGTGATCCAAGGACATATCGATGATGCAATCGCCAAGGGTGCCAAGGTTGCACTCGGTGGTTCAGATTCAGTTAAGGCGCCATTTGTTGAGCCAGTTATCTTGCTCGATGTTCCCGAAAATTCCACTGCGATGTTGGAGGAAACCTTTGGGCCAACTATCGCAATTAATCGTGTGAAATCAATGGCTGAAGCGATCGCGCTATCTAATGCCTCTAGATATGGACTTGGCTCATCTATCTGGTCTAAGCGCCAAGGTAAGAAGATTGCCCACCAATTGCATTGCGGAATGGTTGCTATTAACTCAACGATTTCATTTGCAGCAATTGCCTCAGTGCCATTTGGTGGTGTGAAAGATAGTGGTTACGGACGTATCCATGGCCCAGAAGGAATACTTGAATTTACTTATCCGCGCACCGTTGTTCGTGCGCGATTCCAATTGCCAATTGCATTCACTAGCTTTAAACGCACTAAGGGCAACGATAAGTTAATTGTTACCTTGACCCGTTTATTGAACGGTCGTTTAGGGTAGTTATAAACTTTTAAAAGCGTGGCGCATTACGTGTGCGCTCTGTATTCGGTTTGCGATTATTGCGCTTTGCCCAACATGCGTTATGCCAATGGCGACGACCATCTTCATCACCGATCATCCATGCAACAGTGTGCGGTGTTGCCATTGGAATTACTTGATCACAACCAGGACAGCGATATGGTTTATTTGAACTAGATCCGGTGATCTTTCGAACAATAAAATCGCCATCTGTATGTTCTTCGATAGTTTGATTAGAGGTCGCGATATCGCGCTCTTCATCCTTTGGGCGACGCCCCTTTGGATAGTTGCGTCGTGGGCTCATGGATTCATTTTCTCGCACTTTTGCCCTGAATGTGGCATGGTTGCCATATGAGCAGCGTGATTAACGTCCGTGGCCTGGAAAAAAGTTATGGCGCCAATAAAGCCGTTGCTGGTATCGATCTAACTATCGAGCCTGGCGAGATTTTTGCCCTCCTTGGTCCAAATGGAGCAGGTAAGACGTCCACCGTAGAAATCCTGGAAGGCTTCCGCGATCGCGATCGTGGCGATGTTTCAGTGCTCGGCACCGATCCCGGAGTCAAAGGCGAACAGGCCCGCAAATGGCGTAACCGCATCGGCATAGTTCTGCAATCCACTAACGATGCCGGTGACTTATCTGTCTTTGAGACTGTCGCACATTTCGCAAAGTACTACTCAAATCCACGCGCTGTTGATGAGGTAATCAACGCAGTTGGTTTAACTGATAAATCTGCAGAGCTAATCAGAACGCTCTCTGGCGGACAACGCCGTCGCCTTGATGTGGCACTTGGAATTATCGGCTCTCCCGAACTTCTCTTTCTAGATGAACCAACAACTGGCTTTGATCCTGAAGCGCGGCGCGCTTTCTGGGCGCTGATTGAAGATCTGCGAAAGTCTGGCGCAACAATCTTGCTGACGACCCATTATCTAGATGAAGCTGAAGCGCTAGCTGATCGAGTTGCCGTGATCAATCAAGGCAAGATCATCGAAGTTGCAACCCCTGCCCTGCTGGGTGGCCGCGCGACTTCACTTGCAACGGTTTCTTGGAAGGGTGGCAACGGTATTCAAACTGAGCGCACTGATAATCCAACTGCGCTGATTCGCAAACTCACCGAGACTTATAAAGATGAGATCCCCGAACTCACCGTCAAACGCTCTTCACTTGAGGATATTTACTTGGAAATGATTGGGGGCGCCGATGTCAACGAATAAAAATCAAACCAATAAAGTACCTAGCGCCCTAGCAATTGGTATTGCCCGCGGTGGTCTAGAAGTTAAACAATTTATGCGCCAGCGCGAATCTGTGGTCTTTACCCTGGCATTTCCAATTATGTTGCTCGCAATCTTTGGTTCAGTATTTACCAACGAACTAACTGATGGCGTAACTTTCAGCCAATACTTTGTCGCCGGAATGATCGCATCGGGCCTGGTTAATACTGGCTTCCAACAGCTCGCGATCATGATTCCTGTAGAGCGTGATTTTGGAACGCTAAAGCGCT
>JBIIUL010000020.1:0-13554 GCA_044340015.1 Candidatus Planktophila sp. | reverse complement strand
TTCTACGTGATCCAGCAACACGCGCTGAAGCGATCAGCCTAATCACCAACCGCTAAGCCGATCGCTTAAACAATCGATAAATTATGAAGATCATGGGCATTTTAAATGTCACTCCTGATTCATTTGCTGACGGTGGACGCCATGACACTTATGAAAAGGCGGTTTCTCGCGGTTTAGAAATGATCGCAGAAGGTGTAGACATAATCGATATTGGCGGTGAATCAACTCGTCCAGGAGCAGATCGCGTCTCTGCCGCAGAAGAACAATCTCGAGTATTGCCAGTCATTAAAAAACTCGCGCAAACCGGAGTTCCAATCAGCATTGATACGATGCGTGCGGAAACAGCAGCGCTAGCAATTGAAGCAGGTGCAAGCATCGTCAACGATGTAAGTGGCGGGCTAGCCGATGACTTGATGCATGAAAGCGTTGCTGAAATGGGTTGCCCATACATTTTGATGCACTGGCGAAGTCATTCCAAGGATATGAACTCACTTGCGACCTATGGCGATGTAGTTAAAGAAGTAATTGCAGAAATCCAGTTGCAGATCGACCTAGCGCTAAAGGCAGGAATCGCCCGCAATAACTTGATTATTGATCCAGGCCTAGGCTTTTCGAAAGAAGCTGAACATAACTGGGAGATCTTGAAGCGCATTGATGAATTAACCGATCTCGGATATCCAGTGCTAATTGGAGGATCGCGCAAACGTTTCCTTGGGGGTAGCACTCCTGACGAGCGCGAGGAAGCAACGATTTCGCTTACCAAATCTTTACTTGATAAAAGCATTTGGGCAGTTAGAGTTCATAGTGTGAAACCGCATAAAGATTTAGTTGTAAACCATGGCTGATTTGATTCGCATAACCGGAATCAAAGGCTTTGGTTACCACGGAGTCTTTGAGTCAGAGCGTGCCAAAGGGCAAGATTTCTATGTCGATGTAGAACTTGAAGTCGATCTAACCCGAGCCAGCGTTAGCGATGATGTCAAAGACACAATCAACTATGCTGAAGTTACTGATTTAGTTGTTGAAGAAATTACGACAAATCCAGTTTCGTTAATTGAAAAATTGGCCGGTCGTATTGCTGAGCGAATTAAGATCACTTTCGCTCAGGCTGCACGAGTCACTGTCACCGTTCATAAGCCACAGGCGCCAGTAGCGGCTGAAGTTAAAGATATCTCGGTCACCATCTCACGATGAAAGCGGTAATCGCTCTAGGTGCAAATATCGGAGATCCCAAAGCACAGATGGATCTAGCGGTAGCGATGTTGCGCGAGGTCACAGAATTAATCTCTGTATCTGAATATTTCTCCACCAAACCAATCAGCGATATCGAGCAACCCGATTATTTAAATGCGGTCTGTATCGTTGAAAGCGAACTACCTGCACTTGATTTACTTTCATTACTCCACGGCATCGAAAAAGCTCTTGGTAGAGAACGTCTTGAAAAATGGGGCCCACGCACTATTGATTTAGATTTGATTCAATACGGATCGCTCTTGAGTTCTGCCGATGAGTTAAAGCTGCCGCATCCACGCGCACATGAGAGACGCTTCGTTCTAGAACCTTGGATTTCCATCGATCCCGAGGCAATACTTCTTACCCACGGCAAGATTTCTGAGCTTTTGGTGCAATTGCCGTAAAGCCTTAAACTTATCTTCATCACCGCCCGGTACCTGAAAGGACTGGAGCCAAGATCATGAAGATAGTCACTAGTTCTACCGAACTCGCTGACGGCTGCGCATTTGTTCCGACCATGGGCGCACTTCATCAAGGCCATACTTCGCTCTTTAAATTAGCGCGTGAAAAATCAGATTATGTTGTGGCCAGCATCTTTGTTAATCCGTTGCAATTTGAAGATCAAGAAGAGTTAACGAATTACCCTAAAACCCCAGATCGCGATATTGAATTAGCAAAAGAATCTGGCGTCACTCATCTCTGGTTACCTACCTATGAAGAGATTTATCCAGCAGACTTTGCAAAGCGTTCTGCTGGCGCTTTAGGAGATCTTTATGAGGGCGCATCGCGCTCTGGTCACTTTGATGGCGTTGTAACCGTAGTTGCAAGGTTATTTGAATTGGTGAGACCAAAAACTGCGATCTTTGGTGAGAAAGATTTCCAGCAGTTAACACTTATTCGAAAACTTGTCGCAGAGCTCAAATCAGATATTGAAATAATTGCCGCACCAACAATTCGTGAAGCCGATGGCCTAGCGATGTCATCTCGCAATGTGCGATTAGATGAAAGATCACGAGAGCAATCACTAGTTCTGTATCGCGCACTGACTGCTGCAGCGCTATCTTTAGATCTAGATACAGCGCGAACTGCTCTGCAATCGGTAGCTAGTTCACAAGAAGGCTTCTCCTTGGATTATGCCGAGATCATCGATGAGCAAGATTTTTCAAAGGCGTTAGATGCCACGCTAAATAAGCGTGCGATTATCGCCGGTTGGCTAAATGGGGTGCGTTTGATCGACAATATGGAGATGAAGTTAGGAGCTTTGCGATGAAGTTGTTAGCGCCTGCTCCTGGCTGGACTGCCCAAGCAGATGTAATCGTTGTTGGTTCTGGAATCGCTGGTTTAACGACGGCGCTACAGGCGCGTACATATGGACTTTCGGTTTTGATTGTTACTAAATCAAAGGTCGATGAAGGCTCTACTAAATGGGCGCAAGGCGGAATCGCTGCAGCACTTGGTCCGGGAGATACACCCGATCAACATCTAAAAGATACCTTGGTTGCGGGCGCTGATTTATGCGATGAAGAAGCGGTGCGCGTACTTGTCACCGAAGGACCAGAAGCGGTTCGCAAGTTAATCGAACGTGGTGCGATCTTTGATACTGAAGCTAGCGGTGAAATCTCGCTAACTCGTGAAGGTGGACATCTACGTAATCGCATCTTGCACGCTGGCGGTGATGCAACAGGTGCTGAGGTTTCACGCGCGCTGCTTGCAGCCGTTCATGATGATCCTGAGATTGAAGTAGTTGAACACGCACTTGTATTAGATGCGATTAAAGATGCCAGCGGTTCGGTTTGCGGCGTTACCTTGCACGTAATCGGTGCAGGTAGTCGCGATGGAGTTGGACGCGCACTCGGTAAGGCAGTTGTACTTGCCACCGGCGGGCTCGGACAAGTATTTGCTCAAACCACTAACCCATCAGTTTCAACTGGCGATGGAGTTGCCTTGGCGCTTCGCGCTGGCGCAAAAGTTGCCGATGTGGAATTTATTCAATTCCATCCCACAGTTTTATGGCTCGGCGATAACACCCAAGGTCAGCAACCGCTAATTAGTGAAGCGGTTCGTGGTGAGGGTGCTTATTTGTTAAATGGCGCTGGCGAACGCTTTATGGTTGCCGAACATGAATTAGCCGAACTTGCACCACGCGATGTTGTTGCGATCGCATCTATGCGCACCATGAATAAAACTGGCGCACATCACGTCTGGTTAGATGTTCGACATTTAAATGGCTTTGAAGCGCGCTTCCCAACAATCTATGCATCTTGCATCGCAAATGGCATCGATCCACTAAAAGATTTAATCCCGGTTGCTCCTGCTTCTCATTACGCTTCAGGCGGAGTGCGCGTTGATTTAAATGGTCGCACCAGCGTTAACGGCCTCTATGCCTGTGGTGAAACAGCGTGTTCTGGAGTTCACGGCGCAAACCGATTGGCTTCAAATTCACTGCTTGAAGGCTTAGTTTTCAGCGCACGAATTGCTGCAGATATCGCTGGCAATTTGTCTGAACATAGCGAACCCATTGAAAACAATTCGGAAAGCGTTTTACTAGATCCAGAAACTCGTCGCGAACTGCAGTTAAGTATGAGCCGCGGTGCTGGCGTTTTGCGTTCCTCTGATTCGCTATTGCAAACCAGCGCAGATCTAACGCGTATTCAAGATCGCACAAGTTCGAATCCATGTGTTGAAGCTTGGGAGACAACTAACCTATTCCAATTAGCGCAAGCGATTCTTAAGGCAGCGCTGATTCGCCAAGAGACCCGCGGATCGCATTGGCGTGAAGATTTTCCAGAGACACAGAACAACTGGCGAAAACGCATCGTGCAACAGTTAGATCAACGCGGAAACTGGCTGACTACGTATCAGGAGGTAGGAAAGTAATGACGCTTTCTAAATCTGATTTTGATTTGATTAAAGCAGCTCTTGCTGAAGATCTCGCTGGCGGCGAAGATATAACTTCCGTTGCCACCATTGATGCAAAAGCAACTGCTAAAGCTGATTTCACCGCACGCAAGAGCGGAGTAATCGCCGGAATAGAAGTTGCCGAAGCGGTTTTACGTGAAGTTGGGCTTACCGAAATTAAGCGAGTAAAGAACGATGGCGACCAAGTAAACGCCAGAGATATTTTGCTCAGCGTCTCTGGAAATACTCGGGCAATTTTATTGGCCGAGCGCACCGCACTTAACTTCTTTAGCCAATTAAGCGGGGTAGCAACGCTAACTAACGCCTGGGTGAAAGAAGTTGCTGGTACTAAATGCCAGGTTCGCGATACCCGTAAAACAACTCCAGGTATGCGAGTGCTTGAAAAATACGCAGTACGAATGGGAGGCGGTACCAACCACCGCATGAACTTAAGTGATGCCGCGCTGATTAAAGATAATCACATTGCCGCTGCTGGTGGCGTTGTAGAAGCCTTTGCCAAAGTGCGCGCTTCATACCCAAATTCAGAGATTGAAATCGAAGTGGATACGCTCGATCAATTGCGCGAAGTTTTGTCGCAGAAGCCCGACCTTGTTCTGCTCGACAATATGAGCCCGGCACAATGCGCTGAAGCAGTTTCAATTGTTAATGGCGTCTGCAAACTTGAAGCATCAGGTGGAATTTCATTAGAGAACGCTCGTGCCTATGCCGAAAGCGGCGTTGATTACATCGCTATAGGAGCCCTTACACATTCAGCGCCAGTATTTGATATCGGTCTAGATCTGAGAGCGGAGTAGTTATGTTGTTAACAGTTGATGTCGGAAATACCAATACGGTCCTAGGAATCTTCGATGGCGAAGAACTTGTGCGCTCTTGGCGCGTAAAGACCGACCCACGTACAACCGCTGATGAATTGTGGTTGCAGTTCAATGCGCTAGTTGCAGATTACGAAGTAACTGGACTTTCAATCTGTTCAACAGTTCCAGCAACTTTGCGAGAACTACGCACCATGATCGCCTCTTACTTTTCAAAGATTCCAACAACTATTGTTGAACCTGGCACCAAGACCGGCGTTCCTTTATTAGTTGATAATCCAAAGGAAATTGGCGCAGACCGCATTGTTAATACTCTGGCTGCACATGTTTTGTATGGCGGCCCTGCGATCGTGGTTGATTTCGGAACTTCAACAAACCTCGATGTGGTTTCACCAAAAGGCGAATTTCTTGGTGGCGCACTTGCACCAGGAATTGAAATTTCAGTCGATGCACTTGCTGCGCGCGCAGCTCAATTGCGAAAAGTTGAGTTGATTCGCCCAAAGAGCGTTATCGGAAAGAACACCGTCGAAGCGTTGCAATCAGGAACGATCTTTGGATTTGCTGGCCAAGTAGATGGTTTGGTCGATCGCATCACCGCAGAATTAGCGCAGAGTTATGACCAAGCACCAACCGTTATTGCAACCGGTGGCCTAGCCCCACTAATTATTGGCGTTGCTGAAACTATTGATGAGCATGAGCCTGATCTCACGCTAATTGGCCTGCGCCTGATCCACGAGCGAAATATCTAATAGGTAGACTCTCGTCATTATGAGCAACGAACCACAAGCGCCAATCGAAGACGATCTGCCAGAACAACTGCGCATCCGTCGCGAAAAGCGCGCTGGCTTAATCGAACGTGGCGTTGAGCCTTACCCGGTTGCAGTTGCTCGCACATCTTCACTGGCTGATATCCGCGCCAAGTACGCAGATCTCGAAACAGATAAAACAACTGGCGATATTCAAAGCCTTACCGGTCGCGTAATTTTCAAGCGCGACACCGGCAAGCTCTGTTTCGCAACTCTGCGCGAAGGCGATGGCACCGAACTTCAAGCGATGCTCTCGCTAGATAAAGTCGGTCAAGAAGTTTTAGATTCCTGGAAGAGCGACATCGATCTTGGAGATATCGTCAGCGTTACTGGCGAGATTATTACTTCCAAGCGTGGCGAACTTTCTATCTTGGCAAACTCATATGCAATGGCGGCAAAATCACTTCGCCCGTTGCCTAATGATCACAAGCCAATGTCTGAGGAAACGCGTGTGCGCATGCGTTATGTAGACCTCATCGTTCGCGAAGAAGCGCGCACCAATGCACGTCTTCGCCCAGCAGTAATGCGTTCACTGCGCGAGACTTTCCATAACGAGAACTTCATTGAAGTTGAAACTCCAATGCTGCAGGTAATGCACGGTGGCGCAGCAGCCCGTCCCTTTAAATCTTTCTCAAATGCTTACGATATGGATCTCTTCCTGCGTATTGCGCCAGAACTTTTCCTAAAGCGTTGCGTTGTAGGCGGCATCGAGCGCGTATTTGAAATCAACCGTAACTTCCGCAATGAAGGCGCTGATTCATCACACTCACCAGAGTTTGCGATGATCGAGAGCTATCAGGCATATGGCGACTGGCGTTCAATCGCAGATTTAACTCGTTCGCTTGTTCAGAACGCTGCGATGGCTATTGCTGGTTCGCACACTGTGACTCATCATGATGGTCGCCAAGCAGACCTCGGCGGAAAGTGGAAAGAGATTTCACTCTATGACGCTATTTCACAGGGCGTTGGCGAGACCGTTACAGCACTTACTCCAATCGATGATCTAAAGAAGATTGCAACCAAGCTCGGCATGAAGATTGATCCAAAGTGGATCACAGGCAAGCTAGCCGAAGAGATCTTTGAACATGTGGCAAAAGATCAGTTAATTGAGCCTACTTTTGTTATGGGATTCCCAGTTGATACTTCACCACTTGTTCGCGCACATCGCGAAATTCCAGGCGTCGCCGAAAAATGGGATCTCTACGTTGATGGCTTTGAACTTGCAACTGGTTATTCCGAGTTAATTGATCCAGTTATCCAGCGCGAGCGTTTAGTTGAACAAGCAACGCTCGGTGCCAAGGGTGATTTAGAAGCGATGCAAGTTGATGAAGATTTCTTGCGCGCGATGGAATTTGCAATGCCACCAATGGGTGGAATGGGAATGGGCGTTGATCGTTTATTGATGGCACTTACTGGGCTTGGTATTCGCGAAACAATTCTCTTCCCACTCGTTAAGCCAGAAATCGAATAACGCAAAGTTTTCATATGGTAACTATTCGTTCAGCGCGCACTAAAGATGTAAAGGCAATTCGCCAGTTGGTTGATTCATATGCCGCTCCTGGCCAGATGCTCTCGAAAGAGACAGTGACGCTTTATGAAAGCGTTCAGGAATTCACTGTCGCCGAAGTTGATGGAAAAGTTATCGGCTGTGGTGCGTTGCACGTTTTATGGGATGACTTAGCCGAAGTTCGCACCGTTGCAGTCGAGAAAAGCTTTCACAACCAGGGCGTTGGCCATCAGATTCTCGAAAAAATCATCGAGCGCGCCCGCGAAGTCGGTGTTGCCAGAATTTTCTGTTTAACTTTTAGAACCGAGTTCTTCGGCAGCCATGGATTTGTTGAAATTGAAGGAACACCTGTAGCGCCGGATGTTTATCAAGAGCTACTGCGCTCTTACGATGCTGGCGTTGCAGAGTTCTTGGATCTGGAAGCGGCAAAGCCAAATACCCTTGGCAATACCCGGATGCTCCTGACTCTTTAGCCCCACAAGTAGGCCTAATAGGGAATATCCCCGCTAGATCTGGGGTTCTAAGAGGTACTAGCCATCCACCTCGCGCCTTCCCTGCGTTGGGTTATAGGCTTGCCACAGATAAAAGTAGTTACAAGTAAGAAACGAAAAGAAGGAGCCCTGCCCATGTTTGAGCGCTTTACCGATCGAGCCCGACGCGTTGTTGTCTTGGCTCAAGAAGAAGCACGCATGCTCAATCACAACTACATCGGCACCGAGCACATCCTCCTTGGCCTCATCCACGAAGGCGAAGGCGTTGCCGCAAAGGGCCTCGAAGCTCTCGGCATCTCACTTGAAGGCGTTCGCGCACAAGTTGAAGAAATCATCGGCCAAGGTCAGCAAGCACCTAGCGGCCACATTCCATTTACACCTCGCGCTAAGAAAGTTCTTGAGCTTTCACTTCGCGAAGCGTTGCAACTCGGCCACAACTACATTGGCACAGAACATATTTTGCTCGGCCTAATCCGCGAAGGTGAAGGCGTTGCTGCACAAGTTCTTGTAAAACTCGGCGCTGATTTAAATCGCGTTCGTCAGCAAGTTATCCAATTGCTTTCTGGTTACCAAGGAAAAGAAGCGGCGACATCAGGTGGGCCTGCAGAAGGCACACCATCTACCTCACTTGTTCTTGATCAATTCGGTCGCAACCTCACACAGGCAGCGCGAGAAGGAAAGCTCGACCCAGTAATCGGTCGCGAAACTGAAATTGAACGCGTTATGCAAGTTCTTTCACGTCGTACCAAAAATAACCCAGTGTTAATTGGCGAACCAGGCGTTGGAAAGACAGCAGTTGTTGAAGGACTTGCTCAGGCGATTTACAAGAACGATGTTCCTGAAACTCTTAAAGATAAGCAGCTTTATTCACTCGATCTCGGCGCACTTGTCGCCGGTAGCCGCTACCGCGGTGACTTCGAAGAGCGCCTGAAGAAAGTTTTGAAAGAGATCAAAACTCGCGGCGACATTATTTTGTTTATCGATGAAATCCACACCCTTGTTGGAGCCGGCGCTGCAGAAGGTGCGATCGATGCTGCCAGCATCTTGAAGCCAATGCTTGCTCGTGGTGAGCTCCAGACAATTGGCGCAACAACTCTTGATGAATACCGCAAGCATGTTGAGAAAGATGCTGCGCTAGAACGTCGCTTCCAACCAATTCAAGTTAAAGAGCCATCAGTTGCTCACACTATTGAAATTCTTAAGGGACTTCGCGATCGTTACGAAACCCACCACCGCGTATCAATTACCGATGGCGCACTTGCTGCCGCAGCAAATATGGCAGATCGCTACATTTCAGATCGCTTCTTGCCAGATAAAGCGATCGATCTAATCGATGAAGCCGGTTCACGTCTGCGCATCAAGCGTATGACTGCACCTGCCGAACTCCGCGAATTCGATGACAAGATCGCCGAAGCACGTAAGGCGAAAGAATCTGCAATCGATGGCCAAGACTTTGAGGGCGCTGCAGCACTTCGCGATAAGGAAAAGACGCTTATCGCTGAAAAGGCAGAAGCTGAAAAGAATTGGAAGGCAACTGACCTAGATAAGGTCACCGAAGTTGATGAAGAGTTAATTGCACAAGTTCTCTCTGCCTCAACTGGCATCCCAGTATTTAAGTTAACTGAAGAAGAGACAGCGCGTCTGCTTCGCATGGAAGATGAACTACACCGTCGCGTTATTGGACAAGATCAAGCGATCAAGGCGTTGTCACAAGCAATCCGACGTACTCGCGCTGGCTTGAAGGATCCAAAGCGCCCTGGCGGTTCATTTATCTTCGCCGGCCCATCAGGTGTTGGTAAGACCGAACTTTCTCGCACACTTGCCTCATTCCTATTCGGTGATGAGACCGCACTTATCCAACTCGATATGTCTGAATACTCTGAGCGCCACACAGCCTCACGACTATTCGGTGCACCTCCAGGATATGTCGGTTATGACGAAGGTGGACAGTTAACTGAAAAGGTTCGCCGTCGTCCGTTCTCTGTTGTGCTCTTCGATGAAATCGAAAAGGCACACCCAGATATCTTTAACTCACTTCTTCAAGTACTTGAAGATGGTCGCCTAACTGATTCACAAGGCCGCACCGTTGACTTTAAGAACACTGTAATCATCATGACTACCAACCTTGGTACTCGTGATATTTCCAAGAGCCTTGGACTTGGCTTTGCCAACGTCGATGACGATCTAACAAATTACGATCGCATGAAGGGCAAGGTTCAAGATGAACTCAAGAACCACTTCCGCCCTGAGTTCCTTAACCGCATCGATGATGTAATCGTCTTCCACCAGTTGACGAAAGAACAGATTATTCACATCGTTGATCTCATGATCGCAAACCTTGATGATCGCTTGAAGGCGAAAGATATGGGTATCGAACTTACTCAAGCAGCTAAGGATCTCCTTGCTGCTCGTGGTTACGATCCACTTCTTGGTGCGCGTCCGCTGCGTCGCGTTATTCAGCGCGAGATCGAAGATTCACTCTCAGAGCGAATTCTCTTTGGCGAGCTAAAGGCTGGCGAGATCATCGTTGTAGATGTTGAAGGCGTCGATGCTGAAGCTAAGTTCACTTTTGCCGGATCACCAAAGGCAACTCTGCCTGATTCACCAGAAGATCTAGCAGAAGCCGCTAAATAATTAGATCTTCTTACCGGGATTTAATATCCCGTTAGGGTCAAAGGTTTTCTTAACTTCGCGTTGTAGCGCTGCTACTTTTGGCGAAATTTCATTTGCCACAAAGCCTTGTTTAATCGAGCCGATTCCGTGTTCGCCGCTTGCCGTTCCACCAAGAGATTGAGCGATTTCAATGATCCGCGCAAAGGCTTGCTTAGCGCGATCGGCGGCTGCTGAATCTCCGTGGCCATGAACAATTGTTGGGTGCATATTTCCATCGCCGGCATGGCCAAAGATTCCGATAACTAAATTGGTTTCGCGGCTTAACGCTTCAACCTTTTCAACAAATTCAGCAATCTTGGTAATCGGCAAAGCAACATCATCAAGCAGCGTTGCGCCCATTCGTTCTAGCGCGGGGTAGGCCAACTTTCGCACACGAATTAAATCGGCAGCATCGGCTGGATCATCTGAGTAAACGCCATCGATTAGATCGAACTCCTTACAAGTCTCTAGCGCTGCTTCACAAAGTGAATGGTTTTCATCTAGCTGCATCAACAGAACACTGCCGGCTACTTCAAAGCCAAGTGGGTGCCAAGCTTGGACAGCTTTCAAAGTTGTTTGATCAACAATTTCTAGCATTGATGGGCGATATTTAAGTAGCGCTGCGGCAGCAGCTGCCGCCTTGGTAACGCTAGGAAAAGTCGCTATCAACGTTGCTGGGGGAGCAGGGCGTATTTCTAAGTTAAGAGTTAATTCGGTAATGATTCCGAGTGTTCCTTCAGAGCCAACAAAGAGATGGACTAAGTCATAAGTTGTAACAGATTTCTTAGTTGCGCCACCTAGTTCAATGATTTCACCAGTTGCCAATACAACTTGCAGCGCACGTACATGTGCTGAGGTAACGCCATATTTAACGCAGCACATGCCACCCGCATTAGTTGCAGCATTTCCACCAAGGGTTGACCATTCCCGGCTTGCTGGATCAGGCAGGTATGCCATGCCAAGTTCTTTTGCAGCGTTATCTAGATCAATATTGATTACACCGGCTTGCACACGTGCAATTTGATTTGCTGCATCAAGGCTAAGGATCTGGTTCATCTTTTCGAGTGAGATGACCAAGCTCTGAGCATCTGAGTTCGCCCCGCCTGATAAACCACTTCCAGCGCCACGAGTTACAACGGGGATCTTATATTCGTTAGCAAAGATTAAAGCTTTAGAAATTTCTTGTGCGTTCTTAGCGAGCAAAACGGCAAATGGCGCAGCGCTTTCAGCAAATGGTGCGTGATCATGTGAATAAGAAGCGGTGATATCTGAATCAGAGATCAGTGTGGCATCTGGTCCAAGCGCTGCGGCTAGCGCTACGAGATGGCTCATGCCAGCAACTTTATCGCGCTTTTAAAGAAGTATTAATCGCCAGTAATTTTGACGCGCTGCAGTGCTTGATCAAGTCTAGATACTTCAACGATCTCCATGCCATCGATCTTTACATCGCTACCTGCAGGAACAAGGGCGCGTTTAAAACCTAGGCGATAAGCCTCAGCTAAGCGGCGGGATACCCCGCTAACTTTACGAATTTCACCTGCAAGACCGACTTCACCGATTGCAACTAAATCAGCAGGCAGTGCAAGCCCTTTTGCGGCAGATGCAACGGCAAGTGCAAGCGCTAAATCAGCAGCGGGTTCTGACATCTTCATTCCGCCAACAGTTGCGGCGTAAACATCGCGACCACCAACGCGCACTGCCGCGCGGAGTTCTAGAACAGCCAAAGTCATTGCAGTGCGAGCAGAGTCGAGTCCGCTGGTAACGCGACGTGAATTTCCGAAATCATTTTCGCGACCCTGGCTTACCAGCGCTTGTATTTCGGCTAATAACGGGCGGCGACCTTCGAGGGTAACCGTTACGCAAGTACCTGGCACAGGCTCGGCGTGACGAGATGTAAACAAGCCGGTCGGATCGAGAACGCTTTCGATGCCGGTATCACTTAAATCAAAGCAACCAACTTCATCAGATGCACCGAAACGATTTTTAATTGCGCGAATCAAACGCAGACGAGAGTGACGCTCACCTTCGAATTGCAGTACAACGTCAACGATATGTTCGAGCAAACGTGGACCTGCAATTGAGCCATCTTTTGTAACGTGTCCAACCAGTAACAATGTAATGTCGCGATCTTTACATATGCGGATAAGTGCGCCGGCAACTTCGCGAACCTGTGTTACGCCGCCAGGTGAACCATCTGCAGCGGCAGAACCAATTGTCTGCACGCTATCGATAATTAAAAGCTCAGGTTTTACTGAATCAATATGTGCGATAACTGCGCCGAGATCGGTTTCGGATGCTAAAAATAATTTGGGATCAACTGCGTTGATGCGCTCGGCACGTAAGCGAACTTGTGATGCGGATTCTTCACCGCTGATATAGAGCGCAGGAATTCCTTTAGCGGCAGTTTGTGCAGCAACTGAAAGCAGAAGTGTTGATTTACCAACACCAGGTTCGCCCGCAAGCAAGATTGCAGCGCCTGGAACAAGTCCGCCGCCGAGTACGCGATCTAGTTCAGAGACGCCAGTTGCACGTGCGCGCGCAGACGAAAGATCGACATCGCCAATTGGTGTTGCAGCATGGGTAACTTTTCCGGGAACAAGTGAGAGTTTCTTCGGTGCAGCAAGTTCTTCAACGCTGCCCCAAGCCTGACATTCACCGCAGCGACCAACCCATTTTTGGGAGCCCCAACCGCATTCAGAACAGCGGAATGGATCCTTCTCTACCTTGGCCATGACCAAACTCTAGAGGGTCGGGCTGACTACTTCCCAGCGGCGATAGATGCTGGGTGTTGGATTACAAAGAGCGGAAGTGAGCGCGCTTTTGCATCATTAATTCCCTGAACGCGCTTATCGCAATGTTCGGCGAGTACTGCATATGCCGCTTCGCCCATTAGCGCTTGGAGTTCGGTGCGGTTGGAAATATAAACAGGTTCGCTTCCGACATGTGCATCAGTATTGCTTGTGCAGTACCAATCGAAATCATCTCCGCCATCGCCCCAGGCAAGTCTCTCGTATTCACCAATTACGGTAATTGAATATTCGCGTTCGCCGACTTCGCGAGTTTCAAAACTACGACGCAACGGCAGCTGCCAGCAAACATCTGGTTTGGTATCAACGAAGTGGCGATTTTCTTTC
>JBIIUL010000115.1:0-2852 GCA_044340015.1 Candidatus Planktophila sp. | reverse complement strand
CCTTGGAAATCTCGATGCGGTTCGCGACTGGGGTTATGCCAAGGAATATGTTGAATCTATGTGGCTGATGTTGCAGCAAGATAAGCCTTCAGATTACGTAGTTGCCACAGGCGTTGGAGCAACTGTTAAAGACTTTGCAGAAGCAGCATTTTCTCGCGCAGGGTTAAATTGGCAAGACCATGTTGAGACTGATAAGAAATACATCCGCCCAACGGAAGTCGATGCGCTTATCGGAGATCCATCAAAGGCAACTAAAGCCCTTGGTTGGAAGGCGACAACTCATTGGAAAGAGTTGGCCGAGTTAATGGTTGACGCTGATATTAAAGCTTTGCAGTAAGCGTTACTAAACTTACTTCTGGCGGACTAGCAACACGAATACGTGCAAAGGGACTTGTTCCCATTCCTGCTGAAACATGTAGGTAAGGCTCGCTTCCAAACTTTGTTAATCCACGTGCGCGCCAAGTTGGTAAGTCACAGTTGGTTGTTAGCGCACGTGAACCACCAGGCATCGGCAATCTAACTTGTCCGCCATGTGTGTGGCCGGCAAATATCGCATCTAAACCATCACGAGTCATTCCTTCAAGAATTCTTAAATAAGGTGCATGCGTTACACCAATCGCAATGTCACACGGACCAGGTTTTCCGGCAACGAGTGTGTAGTCATCAAATTCAAGATGGGCATCATCTGTGCCGCGAGTTTCGATAGTTGTATCTTTAATTTTTATCGTTGCACGTGATCGATTTAGATTTATCCAACCGCGTGATTGCAAACCTTTATCTAGATCTGGCCAAGGTAGATCTTCACCGTGAATTCGTTTTCCATGGTTTGGAAGTAGATACTTAAGTGGGTTCTTAGGTTTTGGAGCGTAATAATCGTTAGAACCGAATACGAAAAGACCCGGAAGGTTAAGTAGCGAATCAAGAGCATTGAGTGCAACAGGAACAGCCTGCATATGAGCTAAAAAATCACCGGTTGAGATAACCAAGTCGGGGGAGAGATCGATAAAGGATTTGATATCAGCGATCTCGGTCTTGCGCGCAGGGGTCAGATGTAGATCCGAGAAGTGCAGAACGCGGATCGGTGCATGGCCAGCAGGCAGGATAGGTATCTCAGCCTGGCGAAGTTGATAACTCATTACATGAGAAGATACACCTAGGTAATTCAAGGGTTCGGGCAATTCAAGGGTTTGGAGCAACAATCAAGTGGGACTCAAAGAGACACTTAAGAGCGACCTAACTGAGGCGATTCGCAGCAGCGACAAGGTTGTATCAGGCACGATTCGCATGGTCTTGACCGCGATCACCAACGAAGAAGTTTCTGGCAAAGAAGCGCGCACACTTAGCGAAGACGAGATCATCGCCGTTCTATCGCGCGAAGCAAAGAAGCGCCGTGAAGCAGCTGAAGAATTTGCAAAAGGTAACCGTCCTGAAAAGGCTGCAGAAGAAAAGGCCGAAGGCGAAGTAATCGCTAAGTATCTACCTGCACAACTTTCAGAAGATGATATTAAGAAGTTAATTGCTGCAGCGATTGCATCAACTGGAGCTGCCGGACCTGCCGATATGGGCAAGGTAATGGGCGCGATCAAGCCACAGATCGCAGGAAAAGCAGATGGTTCAATGGTTTCATCACTTGTTAAAGCAGCGCTAGCCGGAGGAAATTAATGAAATTCGAATATGCAACCGTCCCACTTCTATCTCACGCAACTAAGCAGATTCTCGATACTTGGGGTTCTGATGGATGGGAACTCGTCACGGTTATTCCAGCACCGGGTGGCGAACAACTTGTTGCATATATGAAGCGAGAGGTTAAGTAAAAATGGCAGTCGATGTGCGTGCGAAGTTGGCCGAAAAAGGTTTAACTCTCCCAGTTGCTGCAAAGCCAGTTGCGGCATATATCCCTGCAGTTCGCACCGGCAATATTGTTTTTACAGCTGGTCAGTTACCACTTGTTGATGGCGCAATGGCTGATACTGGAAAAGTTGGCGCTGAAATAACTCAAGAACGCGCGAAAGAACTTGCGGAAATCTGTGCAATTAACGCTCTCGCAGCTGTCGATTTAGTTGCACCGGTTGACTCAATTGTAAAAGTTGTACGCATCGTTTGTTATGTGAACGGCGCTCCAGGATTTATCGGTCAACCATTTGTTGCCAACGGCGCATCCGAGTTATTTATGCATATCTGGGGAGAAGCTGGCATTGCCGCGCGCAGCGCACTTGGCGTTGCAGAACTTCCTTTGAATTCACCGGTTGAGGTTGAACTCACCGTTGAAGTTGCCTAATTAACTAGCGAGAGCGCTTGCTCAGACGTTCGACATCAGTAATTAGAACTGAGCGACCGTCGAGCTTTAACCAGCCGCGACCAGCAAAATCGGCGAGAGCCTTATTCACTGTTTCGCGAGATGCGCCAACGAGTTGCGCAAGTTCTTCTTGAGTCAGATCGTGGTTAACGAGCAAACCTTCAGCAGTTGTCTTTCCAAAGCGATCGCCGAGATCGATAAGCGCCTTAGCAACGCGACCTGGAACGTCAGAGAAAACAAGATCGCCGACGGCTTCGTTGGTGCGACGTAGGCGCTGTGCCAAACGTGCAAGCAACTGCAGTGAAACTTCTGGGTTCTGCTTAAGCCAAGGAATCACTTTTTCATGGCTAAGTGAATGCAACTTGGCATCGGTGACTGCAGTTGCAGTTGAAGTACGTGGGCCGGGATCAAAGAGTGAAAGTTCGCCGATCATTTCGCCAGGGCCGAGGATTGAGAGCAAGTTTTCGCGACCGTCTCCGCTGGAGGTTCCGAGCTTTAGCTTGCCTTCGATAATTACATAAAGGTGCTCGCCGTCATCGCCTTCTTTAAAGAGGAT
>JBIIUL010000105.1:0-3513 GCA_044340015.1 Candidatus Planktophila sp. | reverse complement strand
TAACCCAACAGGTGTTACTGAAGCTGCTGCCTACAACTTGTTCGCAACAGGTAAGTCACCAATTCTTCCAATCGGAACATTTGCTATGGGATCAATCAAGAAATTGAATCCAGCACTTGAAGGGAAGATGCAGTTGATGAGCATGATTCTTACAGATGGCAAAGTTGTCGCTGAAGGAATTATGAACAACACCTTTAACCTAATGGTTAACTCCAAGTCAAACCCAACTGATCAAAGAATTGCAAAGTCATTCTTGTCATACCTTGCAACCGGACCAGTTGCTGCATATTATGCAGATGCATCAACACAGCACATGAATGTGATTGACGTTGATTATTCAAAGAATGTTGACTTGTTAAACACATCATCCTTCCAGGCTAAGGACACAATGTTGGCTCCTCGTTTCTTGCTTCTGAACGCCTCAGTTTCGAACCTGACACAAGATGCCCTCATTGCAATCGTCGGTGGCAAGAGCCCAGACGATGTTCTGCCTGATTTCTCTAAGCAGATCAAGCAGAAGTTGCAAGGCTAATTAAAACCAAACTAGCTACCGGAACCGCCCCCACCATTGGTGGGGGCGGTTCTAGGGCTGTCCGAAAAAAACGTAAGAAAGATGCCTTTATCTACTATGTGATGGGCGCACCAGCGCTAATTCTCTTTTTAGCTTTTTATCTCTATCCCGCTCTGCAAAACCTGCAGTTCGCTACACGTCGCTGGGATGGAATAAGCGAGCCTGAAAACGTTGGCATTGGAAACTTCGTCAATCTACTTACCAACGATGATCTCTTCTATAAGACGCTCGGTAACAATATCGAATTCACTTTTCTAGTTGTTGTATTTCAAACAGCGCTAGCGCTGCTCTTTGCAGTTTATCTAGTTAGAAATACTAAAACTACTATCGCACTTCGCACCCTCTACTTCTTTCCAACAATCCTCTCTTCAGTATCAGTTGGAATGATCTGGCTCTTTTTGTACGACCCTAATTTCGGAGCCCTAAACCTATTTTTTAACAGTGTGGGCTTACCTTCATTTGCCCTCAACTGGCTGGGCAGTGAAAGCAGCGCGCTCTATGCGATCGCTTTCACCCAAGTTTGGTTCCACACTGGCCAGATGATGGTTGTCTATATCGCTGGACTGCAGCAGATTCCAAAAGAGTTATATGAGGCGGCAGAAGTTGATGGCGCATCTCGCTGGAAGCAATTCACCATGATTACGTGGCCTATGGCGATGCCAACGACGCTGGTTGTAATGGCCTACACAACAATTCAATCCTTCCGCGCCTTTGACTTAATTATGGTGATGACTAGCTCCACGGCGGGACCAAATAACTCAACAAATATTTTTAGTACCCTGGTCTACTTCACGTTATTTAATGAACTTCGTCTTGGTTATGCTGCCGCCCAAACAATTTTTATGGTCTTGACGCTAATTTTAATTACCTGGCTGCAACGTACTGCCTTTGGCAAGAGATACGAAAAGTAAGGACATCGGATGATATTTAAAAGCACTCGTATTTTCGCACTCTTTACATTTGCTGCTTTGATTTTAGTCCCATCGCTGATCGTTGTATTAGGCTCCTTTAAAACTGACTCTGAGGTCTACAACAAGCCGCTTTCATTCCCCGAAAACTGGAATTTAGATAATTATAGAAGACTGCTTACCGATAGCACTATCGATGTTAGCTTCCGAAATAGTGTATTTGTAACTCTAGCTTCGGTAATTCTCACTTTAGCCTTTGCGAGCATGGCCTCATTTGCGATTGCCCGAATGATAACTATCTCTGGAAAAGTATTGGCTACCTTATTTGCCTTTGGACTAGCCATACCAGCCCAGATCAATATCGTGCCGGTCTACTATATGTTCCAGAGTTTAGGTTTAACCAACTCATTCCTTGGTTTAATAATCATAAATGTAACAACGACTTTACCGATATCCATATTTATTTTAACGGCATTTTTCCGTGAAATCTCGCGTGATATGTATGAAGCATCAGAAGTAGACGGGGCTACACCACTGCGCATCTATCGCTCAATTGCCTTGCCCCTATCTCGACCTGCCATGGGAGCAACTGCAATTTTTCTCTTCGTTATAAACTGGAATGACCTTTTGTGGCCATTATTGTTGATTCAGCAACCTGATAAGAAGACGCTTCCACTTGCGATGCTGGCATACCGCGGTGAGTACTTTGTTAGCTTCTCGATGCTCTTCACTGCGGTGATGGTGGCATCACTACCAATGGTGATTATGTACCTCATGATGCAACGTTCGTTTATCGCTGGTCTTACAGCAGGAGCGGTTAAGGGTTAATTGATGAGCGCTGTAACCCCGTTAGCTCCACAACGTGCAGCGCGTATCGCTACACAATTAGTTGAGTTAATTGAAATCCAGAATCTAAAGCCAAACGACCGCTTGCCATCAGAGCGAACTCTTGCCGAACTGTTAGCCGTTAGCCGCCCTTCACTGCGTGAAGCGCTACATATTCTGCAGGCGCAAGGTCTAGTTCAAATCAAACATGGACAAGGCACCTTCGTTCAAGAACCGATAGTTGCGCAAGAACTTCGTGCTTCGATGATGGCAACTACCCACGGTTTAAATGAGCTATTTGATGCTCGTGAGGTTTTAGAAGTTCCGGCATCAAAGTGGGCTGCGGCAAAGGCGACAAAGGAAGATATTCGTCTACTTCGTGCAACTTTGAATCAGATCGAGACAGTTACTTCAACGACGCCAATTGATTACAACCAATTGCAGGCCTTAGATGCCAAGTTTCACTTGACGATCGTAGGAATCGCTGGCAACAGATTCATCAACCAAACTCTCAACGTCTTACAAGATGTTATGAAGATGTCTATGGAAACAACTCTGCGTTTGCCAGGAAGATCAGATGTATCAAAGCGCGAGCACAACGCTATTTTGGATGCAATTGAAGCAAGAGATGGAGAACTTGTCTCTAAGTTAACATTGCAACATATTTCTGGCGCACGCGCAGTAGCTCTTGCCGATGCAAATGAAAAGAATGAGCGTTGAGCGATATTCAAGTTGTTTGTCTCGGCGTAATAACAATCGACACAATCGCCTTAGTAGATAACTATCCAGGTGAAGATGAAAGAGTTCTAGCCCACCAGATAGCGCGCGCAGGCGGTGGCCCGGCAGCGGTTGCCGCAGTAGCGCTAAGCCGCCTCGGAGTTTCAACGGCAATCGCTGGAACAATCGGCGATGATGAAGATGGTGCAGAAGTTTTGCGGATTTTTGCCCGTGAAGGAGTTGATACTTCAGGGATTTCAATCGGTGCTAGCGCAACTTCCGGTAGCGTAATCGTTGCTTCGAAGGCCCATAGCGCACGCGCGATTAGTACTCGTCAACCAATGCAACAAGTGAATTTAAATGCAGAGGCGAAAAAGTTGATTAGTCAGGCTGAGTGGCTCCACGTAGATCACGTTGGAATTAACCGTCTAAAGCCTGAAGGTATTGCTCGTGGAAGCGGACCAAAGATTTCATTTGATGCGGGATATAACG
>JBIIUL010000104.1:0-3535 GCA_044340015.1 Candidatus Planktophila sp. | reverse complement strand
GAGCATGGACTACTTTCCGCAACGAAGCAATCAAGATTGAATCCGCTATGGCAAGGGAAACAAAGGCGGGCGTGCCAGGTGAAATCTCCCTGGAAGGTAAAGAGTTATTTGTCTCGACCTCTGAAGGCTCCTTACAAATCTTGAAAGTTAAACCCGCAGGTAAAGCGAGTATGGATGCCGCTTCTTGGATCAACGGTGTCCGCATCGAGCAACACGAGCGATTTATATGAGCGAAAAGGCGACACCAGCTCGCCGCAACACCTTTAAATCGCCCAAGCCAGACCCCATTCGCTTATTAGTCTTCGATATCTTGCAAGAGGTTAACCAGCGCGGGGGATACTCAAATTTATTACTTCCAAGCGCGCTAAATGACTCAAAGTTTGAACAGAGAGATAAAGGATTTGCAACAGAGCTTCTCTACGGAACTCTGCGCATGCAAGGTAGGCACGATTACATCGCCGCACAGATTTCAGATAGACCTTGGAGCGAGGTAGATAACGGCATCGTTGATGTAGTCCGTCTTGGCGCACACCAACTCTTTGAGATGCGAGTCGCAACTCACGCAGCGGTTTCTGAGACAGTTGAACTTGCCCGTAAAGTTTTAGGGGAGTCGAAGGCTTCCTTCGTTAATGCGATGCTGCGCAAGATGAGCGCGCAAACGCTAGATCAGTGGATGGAGCCGGTAAATCAGATAAAGGATGACGCTGAACGCTTAGCGATCATCCATTCGCACCCAGAATGGGTAGTTTCGGCCTACTTTGATCTACTAAAGGATTTTTCTGAAGTTGAATCTGCGTTAATTGCCAACAATATTCCAGCATCGCCAACTCTAGTTTGGTGGCCAGGGCGTTCATCACAACAAGAGTTGGTGGATCTCGGTGGAGTGCCGACTGAGTTTTCAGAATATGGAATCAAATTTGATGGAATTCCAAATACTTTGGAACCGGTGCGACGCCGTAGAGCCGGCGTACAGGATGAAGGTTCGCAACTTGTTGCGCAGGTCTTCTCGAACGCTGCGGCCTCATCACAACGCTGGTTGGATTTATGTGCCGGCCCTGGTGGCAAAGCTGCACTACTTTCAGCGATTGCGCAAGAAAAAGATAAGGATTTTACGGCGAACGAAGTTAGCCAGCCGCGAGCTGAATTAGTAAGACAAGTAGTTGGAAGCGCGAGAGTTTGGGTCGGCGATGGACGTGAGATCTCGTCCCATGGCGAAACCTTTGATGCGATTCTCGCTGACGTCCCGTGTACCGGGCTTGGTGCGCTACGCCGTCGCCCTGAAGTGCGCTGGCGAAGAACTGTTACAGATCTACGTGCGCTAACGGCTCTACAACGCGAACTATCCGATAGCGCAGTTTCAGTTCTGTCCGATGGTGGGCTCTTTGCCTATGCAACTTGTTCTCCTCACTTTGCCGAAACAACGGTCGCTGTCGCAGATATATTGAAGGCCCATCCAGAGTTAGAACAGATCGATGTAGCGCCATTTCTTCCTGAGGGGCTTACCAATGCGATGCGTGGTAAGTCGCTATCGCTCTGGACCCATCGCCATCAAAGCGACTCCATGTTCATGGCGTTATTTCGGAAGAAAGGCTAATAAGGTATTTCTATGAGCCATCAACATATTCGAATCACGCCAAGTATTCTTAGCGCCGACCGAGAAAATATCCTTAGCGAGATTGCAAAGATCGCGCAAGTTTCGGATTTAATCCATTTAGATATTATGGATAATCGCTTTGTTCCCAACGAAACTTGGAATTTAGCCGAGGCTCAAGCAATTATCAGCTCCTCACCAACCCCGATCGATGCACACTTAATGGTCGAAGATGTTGATACCTTGGCGATTGAATATGCGATCGCAGGTTCTGGCAGCGTCACACTGCATGCCGAAGCAGCAATTGATATCACGAAAACCCTCCGTGGAATTAGGTCGCATGGTGCAAGAGCGGGGCTCGCAGTAAAGCCAGCAACCCCTATAGATGAATATTTAGAGATCTCAGATCTCGTTGATATGTTTTTGATAATGACAGTAGAACCGGGTTTCGGTGGTCAGAAATTTATGGCAGAGATGATGGATAAAGTGCGCCTCACTCGCAGAGCGATAGGCAATCGTCCAATTTGGTTGCAGGTTGATGGTGGAATCTCTGTCGATACCATCGCCATCGCGCGCGAAGCGGGAGCAGATACCTTTGTAGCGGGATCTGCGGTCTTTAATTCACCAGAACCAGCTGAGATGGTTGAAATACTCCGCCATCGCGCAAGCGCCCTCTAGTAAACTGCAGCAATGAAGACTTTTGATCAACTCTTTGAAGAGCTCGCTGCGAAGTTAGCGGTCCGCGAAGATGGATCTGGCACAGTCGCAGCAGTGGAAGCCGGTGTCCACTCGATCGGAAAGAAAATTCTCGAGGAGGCCGGCGAAGTCTGGATTGCAGCAGAACACGAAAGCGATCAAGCTTTAGCGGAAGAGATCAGCCAGCTCATCTATCATCTTCAAGTCCTAATGTTGGCACGAGGTTTACAGCCGTCAGATATCTATAAGTTTCTCTAGAGATAGGTAATCAATGTTAAAGATCGCAATTCCAAATAAGGGTTCCTTAGCCGATTCATCGATCGAGATCTTCAAAGAGGCAGGTTACCGACAGAGAAGCGATTCCCGTGATCTGGTTTTAATTGATCCCGAAAATAACGTGGAGTTCTACTACCTGCGTCCACGCGATATCGCCCTCTATGTTGGATCCGGCGAACTTGAGGCTGGAGTTACGGGTCGTGATCTTCTTATCGATTCTGGCGCCGCCGCGACAGAAGTACTTGCACTTGGTTTTGGTGGGTCAACCTTTCGATTCGCGGGTCCTGCATCTGAGAAACTTACGATCTCTGATTTAAATGGAAAGCGAGTAGCAACGGCTTATCCAGGGTTAGTTCAAAACTATCTGGCACAGAAGTCAATAAAGGCCGAGGTTGTTCGTTTAGATGGTGCGGTAGAAAGCAGCGTTCGACTAGGGGTCGCTGATGTAATCGCTGATGTTGTCAGCACAGGAAATACTCTCCGCCAAGCTGGACTTGCAATTTTTGGTGATCCAATCCTAGTGAGCGAAGCCATTCTCATTACACGCAACGGCGCTGCTGTACCAGCTGGTCTAGAAGTTTTGCAACGACGCTTACAAGGCGTCGTAACTGCTCGCGAATACGTTCTTCTCGATTACGACATTCCAAAGGTAAGTGTCGACAAGGCTTGCGCCATTACGCCTGGACTTGAGTCTCCAACTATCTCACCACTACAGAAAGAGGATTGGGTCGCAGTTCGTGCGATGGTGCTTCGTAAAGATACAAATCGTTTAATGGATGAGCTCTGGTCTTTAGGTGCCCGTGGAATCTTGGTAACAGATATCCACGCTTGCCGACTTTAATTTACGCCTCTTCAACCTCTTCACGAGAAATTCCCATTAGGTAGAGAACAGAATCTAAATAGGGAGCCGAAACAGAGCTATCTGCCGCTGCTTTAACGGCAGGTTTGGCGTTAAATGCTATTCCCATTCCC
>JBIIUL010000103.1:0-3588 GCA_044340015.1 Candidatus Planktophila sp. | reverse complement strand
TCAAAATGGCCTAAATCCACGCATACGCCCCCACCCCTTAATGGTCGAAGATCGGCTCTGGGCTCTCATAGACCTGGCCATTTGCCCCGAAGACCAAGAAGCGGGTAAATCCACGGGTGAACCAACGATCGTGAGTGACGGAAAGGACTGTGCCTTCGTAACGATCTAGTGCGTTCTCTAAACTTTCGGCGCTCGCCAGATCTAAGTTATCGGTTGGCTCATCAAGTAATAACAAAGTTGAGCCAGATAGTTCTAGCAATAAGACTTGGAAGCGCGCTTGTTGCCCACCGGAAAGTGATGAGAACTTCTGCTCTGCTTGCTTATCAATTTCATACTTGCGAAGCACGCTTTTGGCAGGGCCAAGTTGAAGTGAGTATGTCTCCCACAATATTTCGAGCAGAGTCTTTGATTCAAATTCTGGGTGGGCGTGAGTTTGTGCGAAGTAACCGATTTCGACGCGTGCGCCAACCTTAAAGTTTCCACTGTATTTAACGGTTTCATCACCAGCGATCATGCGCAGGAAGTGTGACTTGCCAGTGCCGTTCTTACCAAGAACTGCGATGCGGTCGCCGAAGAAGACTTCGAAGTTAAAGGGCTCGGTTAAGTTAGCAAGGGATAAGTTTTCAAAGGTAAGTGCGCGCAGACCTGTGCGGCCACCACGCAATGCAACCTTTACATCTTGTTCGATAGGTGGTGCCTCTGGTGCTCCAGCTTCTTCAAATTTACGTAGGCGCGTTTGCATCGCGTGATACTTGCTCGCCATATCTGGAGAAATAGCGGCTTGCACTTGTAGCGTTTTAACAAGATCTATGAGGCGTTGGTGTTCTTGTTCCCAGCGCAAAAGCATTTCGGCAAAGCGTTCGTTGCGCGCCTTACGCGCATCATGCCAAGTCGAGAACTTTCCGCCATGCACCCAAGTGGTATTTCCATTTACACCTTGTTCTAGAGTCACAATTCGGTTGGCGGTATTTTCCAACAGTTCGCGATCGTGGCTAACAAAGAGAACGGTCTTCTTAGTTGCACCGATAACTTCTTCTAGCCAACGCTTAGATGGAACATCTAAATAGTTATCTGGTTCATCAAGTAACAAAACTTCTTCTGGCCCTTCCAGCAATGCGCGCAGAACTAATTTCTTCTGCTCTCCCCCAGATAAAGTGTTTACTTTTCGGGCAGCAACTTGATCAAAAGATTTATTAAGCATCTCAGTGCAGCAGACATCCCAAATTAGTTCGAAGTCATATCCCCCGGCATCGCCCCAATCGATAATTGCTTGGGCGTAACTCATCTGATCTCTTTCAGATCCACTAGCGTTCATCGCAGCTTCAGTTGTGACAACTTTTTCAGCGGCGTCACGGATTCGCTTTGGGGCAATGGAAAGTAATAGATCGCGCACCGTTGATTCATCGCGCACCGAACCGATGAACTGACGCATTACGCCAAGCCCACCAGTGATTGCGACTGCACCTTCATCGGGTTTTAAATCTCCACAGATCATGCGAATTAAAGTTGTCTTTCCTGATCCGTTGGGGCCAATAAGTGCAACCTTTGCGCCATCACCGACGCGGAATGAAACATCGTTTAGCAATACCCGGCCATCAGAGAGCGAATACTCAACAGCGCTTACATCAATGTGGCCCATTAATTTTCTTCTTCTTCGCGGCGGGCTACGGTCTTCTTTGCGCGTTCCAAAAGCTCTGCTGCATCTGGATAGTCGACTTTATAAAGGGTTAAGCCGCGCGCTGGGAAAACTAGAGAATCGCTAACGCGCTCTTTATCTTCTAGCAGCGTTGAGATCCATGCGGGATCTTTGCGGCCATCGGCAACGCAGACAATTGCGCCGACTAAGTTGCGCACCATTGAATAACAGAAGGCATCTGCCACGACATCTGCCACTAAGCAGCCTTCTTCGTCGCGGCGCCATTGATAAGTCTCAAGGGTGCGGATCGTTGTTGCACCTTCACGGTGTTTACAGAAAGCGGCGTAATTGTGAGTGCCAAGCAGCAAAGCGCTGGCGCGGTTCATCACATCTACATCTAATGGGCGATACCAAGGCGCGGTATTCAAACGCGCTAGTGGCTGAATAACTTTATTTTCATCAAGGATGCGATATTCATAGTAACGACGTAGCGCCGAGAAGCGGGCGTGAAAAGCAGTTGGTGCTATTTCGATCGCATTGATTCTTACATCTTTATCAAGGATGCGATTTAACTTATAGGCCAGGTCATCGAGTTCGAGGGTTTCTGGCAGATCAACGTGGATCACTTGGCCTGTTGCATGGACTCCCGCATCGGTGCGACCGGCAACGATTGTCTGCGCAGGAGATTGCGCCACTGTGCTGAGCGCGGTTTCTACTACTTCTTGCACGGTGCGGCGATCAGGTTGAATCGCCCATCCTGAAAAGTCAGTGCCGTCGTATGCCAGATCTATCCGTAAACGACGAAACCCACTCTCGGGATAGAGAGTGGGTTCGGTCATTGAAATATTTTTTCTTAGCGCTAAAAGCTAGAGATAAGTTTTAGTTATCTTTCTCAGTTAGAACTTCAATGACTGCCATTGGTGCGTTATCGCCCTTGCGAGGACCGATCTTGGTGATACGTGTGTATCCGCCATCGCGAGCTGCAAAACGTGGACCGATCTCAGTAAAGAGTGTATGAACAACGCTCTTATTTGCAATGCGAGCCATGACCTGACGACGTGCTGGAAGGTCGCCCTTCTTTGCGAAGGTGATTAACTTTTCAGCCAACGGACGCAGGCGCTTAGCCTTTGCCTCTGTTGTTGTGATCTTTCCATGTTCGAACAACTGCTCAGCAAGTGTGCGAAGGATTAGACGCTCATGTGATGGGCCGGAACCCAAACGAGGACCTTTAGTTGGTTTTGGCATTGTCGTATCTCCTAGGCCTGATCTGCTTCAGCGAAATCGTCGTCTGATGCATTGAAGTTCTGGTGCTTTGTTGGATCGAATCCAGCTGGGCTGTCCTTAAGAGACATTCCCATTGAGACAAGCTTTGCCTTGATCTCATCGATGGACTTTGAACCAAAGTTACGGATATCGAGTAGGTCTGCCTCTGAACGGTTAACCAACTCTCCAACTGTGTGAATGCCTTCGCGCTTCAAGCAGTTGTATGAGCGAACTGTTAGATCGAGATCTTCGATTGGAAGTGCAAGATCAGCAGCGAGAGCAGCATCCATAACAGATGGCCCCATCTCGATACCTTCTGCATCAACGTTAAGTTCGCGAGCAAGTCCGAAGAGTTCAACAAGTGTCTTACCAGCTGATGCAACTGCATCGCGTGGCTTCATTGATGGTTTTGTTTCAACATCAACAACAAGACGATCGAAGTCTGTGCGCTGTTCAACGCGAGTTGCTTCTACCTTGTAGGTAACCTTCAAAACTGGTGAATAGATTGAGTCAACAGGAATGCGACCGATTTCTGCACCCGCTTGCTTGTTCTGTACAGCAGTTACATAACCACGACCGCGCTCAACTGTGAGTTCGATTTCGAGGTTTGCCTTACCGTTAAGTGTTGCGATGTGGAGTTCAGGGTTGTGAACTTCTACGCCACTTGGAACAGCGATATCAGCACCTGT
>JBIIUL010000102.1:0-3643 GCA_044340015.1 Candidatus Planktophila sp. | reverse complement strand
TGCACGATATTCCACACACAGTTGCGGGTGCGGCGAAAGCGATCGCGCATTTAAAGCCTAAGTTTCTAACGGTGCACGCCAGCGGTGGAAGAGAGATGATTAAATCTGCAGCTACGGCAGTTCCATTAGTTAGCGTTACTGCGGTAACTATCTTGACCTCACTTTCTGAGGAAGATCTCTTCGAAATCGGTTTTGCCAGCCCTGCTCTAGAAAGCGCGGTCGCCTTAGCAAAGATGGCGGTATCAGCTGGAGCGAAGTCGCTGGTCTGCTCTCCGCTGGAGACGGCAGCTATTCGCAGTGCAGTTGGCGCCGATCCAATAATTATTACACCCGGGGTACGTCCTCTTACCAAAGTAGGGTCAGATGACCAGAAGCGGACTATGACTCCAGCCGATGCAATTGCTCAAGGCGCAAATTTCGTGGTGATTGGTCGCCCTATAACTTCAGCATGGAGCCAAGGTCCACAGGCGCTACGCGATAAAGCTGCGGCGATTGCTAGCGAAATTCTCAGTAACTAGACTTTTAGGTATGCCGACACCACCACAATTAACCCCCGCACAAAGATCTGCGGCGTTGGCCAAATCTACGGCTTCTCGCCAAGTAAGAGCGGCGATCAAAGCGCGTGTGAAAGCCGGCGATCTTTCACTCTCTGCGATTTTGACTCTAGCGGTAAATGATGAAGCGATAGCCAAGATGCGCGTCGCTGAGCTCCTCGAATCTTTTGCAGGGGTCGGCAAAGTTCGGGCCTTGGGAATTCTTGAGAAATTAAACATCTCTCCAACTCGCAGAATTCAGGGTTTAGGAGTTTCACAACGTGAGAATTTATTGAAAGAGTTTCCCGACCGGGTAGCGGCTGCACAACGTGGAAAGTTGCTGGTTCTTTCCGGACCTGGGGGAGTTGGTAAAAGCACAATTTCTAAATTGCTCGGCGAATCTGGCAAGTTCTGGGTCAGTATTTCTGCGACCACCAGAACTGCACGACACAATGAATCTGATGGAGTGGATTACTTTTTCTATACTGATGAGGAGTTTGATAACGCAGTAAAGTCTGCGCTCTTCTTAGAGTGGGCATATTTTGCGGGAGCGCGTTATGGAACCCCCCGCAAACCAGTTGAAGATGCGCTGCGCGAGGGCAAGAGCGTGCTACTTGAAATCGAAATTGCTGGTGCAAAACAAGTTAAGGAGCGCGCACCTGAAGCGGTACTCGTCTTTCTAGAACCACCTTCGTGGGAAGAGTTAGTTTCGCGCCTGGAAGGTCGCGGTACTGATTCTCCAGAGCGGAGGGCGGCACGTTTAGAGTTGGCGCAAGAAGAGCTATCCCAGGCCGGTTTTTTCGATATTTCCTTGGTAAATGAGCGAGTAGAAGAGGTCGTCGCAACCCTGATATCATTGGCGACTCAACGTTAGGATCGCTGTTATTTGACGGCTTCCGAGCAAATTACTTTTAGAAGCAGTTAGCAATTATTACTGGAGGCTTAAATGGACGGCATTACTAATCCACCAATCGATGAACTTCTCGAAAAGAGCGGTTCGAAGTACAGCCTCGTTCTCTATGCAGCAAAGCGCGCACGTCAGATCAACGCTTACTACTCGCAACTCGGAGAAGGTTTACTTGAATACGTTGGTCCGCTCGTTGAGACCCACGTTCACGAAAAGCCTCTCTCAATCGCGCTACGCGAAATCAACGAAGGTCTATTGACCATCGAAAACCTCGAGCCAACCGCTTAATTAACCTTTAAAAGGTTTCAGTCATGGCGCGCGCTCGAGAAGTAATTCTCGGAGTTGGCGGTGGTATCGCTGCCTATAAATCGTGCGATTTACTTCGTCGCCTGCAAGATCGCGGCTACCTAGTAACCGTTGTTCCAACTCCGTCGAGCCTAAACTTCGTTGGCGCTGCCACCTGGGAAGCGCTCTCTGGTAGAGCGGTGACCACGCAAGTATGGGAACGCGTTGATGAGGTGCGCCATATCTCCCTCGCGAAAAGCGCGGATTGCGCAATCATCGCGCCCGCCACCGCCGATTTAATCGCACGTATGGCAGCAGGTCGCGCTGACGATCTCTTAACAAATTTGATACTCGCAGTTGATGTACCAATCCTCGTTGTTCCGGCTATGCACCCGCAGATGTGGCTAGATCCGGCAACTGTCGCAAATGTAGCGACCCTTAGATCGCGTGGATTTAAAGTTATGGATCCTGAAGTCGGCCGACTTACCGGTGATGACATCGGTCCGGGTAGATTTCCAGAGACAACAGCAATCATCGAAAAATTTGAAGAAGCGATTGGCGCGAAGAAGGATTTATTGGGTCGCAAAGTTCTGGTTACAGCCGGTGGGACTCGTGAGGCGATAGATCCGGTTCGCTATATCGGAAACCGCTCTAGCGGTCGTCAAGGTGCGGCGGTTGCTAGCGCTGCGCTTAATCGTGGCGCTGAAGTTACATTGATTATGGCTAATTCACAGTTAACTGATGAAGAGTCTCGAGCTCTGCAGGGTGTGCGAGTTATACCTGTTGAAACTGCAATACAAATGCACCAATTTTTGGAAGAAGAATTTCCAAAGACCGATGTATTGGTCATGAGCGCGGCGGTTGCAGATGCTAGACCTTCTCAGTATTCAGAGGGCAAGATAAAGAAGGGCGATCTGCAACAGATCGAGCTTTCTGAGAATCCGGATCTACTCAAATCAATTGCACGTCTTAGGGATAAGCAGATCGTTGTTGCTTTTGCTGCGGAGACATCGCTGGATATTGAGATCGCTAAAGCAAAGTTAGCGGCCAAAGGCGCTAATATTCTCTATCTAAACGATGTTTCAGCAGGAGCCATATTTGGCTCTAGTGAAACTCAAGGAATTGTTATAACGAGCAATGGTGCTCAAATAGAAGTACCAACATCAAGCAAGGACTCGCTGGCCGAACTTCTCCTCGACCAAGCCCTTATTCAGTTAGGTTAATCCCATGTCAAAGCGTCTATTTACCTCCGAATCTGTAACTGAAGGCCATCCAGATAAGATCGCAGATCAGATCTCTGATGCGATATTAGATTCGCTTCTCTCTCAAGATCCTTCAAGCCGCGTTGCCGTTGAAACTCTGATCACTACAGGTCAAGTTCATGTGGCTGGTGAAGTAACAACAAACGGATATGCCGATGTCATGGGCATCGTTCGCGACACAGTTATCGGAATTGGTTATGACTCCTCAGTTAAGGGATTCGATGGCAATAGTTGCGGTGTATCAATTTCGATTGGTCAGCAGTCGCAAGATATTGCTCAAGGCGTAGATGACGCTTACGAAAATCGAGTTGCATCTTCTGCCGATCCGCTTGATCTGCAGGGCGCCGGAGATCAAGGTTTGATGTTTGGTTACGCATGTGATGACACTAAGGAGTTGATGCCACTTCCGATCTGGTTGGCTCACGAGCTTGCGCAGCAACTATCTAAGGTACGTAAATCAGGGGCCCTTGGCTACCTACGCCCTGATGGCAAGACTCAAGTTACGATTGAATACGATGGTGATAAAGCTGTTGCACTAGACACAGTTGTTATCTCAAGTCAGCATGCGGAAGAAGTCGATGTTGCAAAGAAGCTAACCCCTGAAATCATCGAACACGTTATCGAACCAGTACTTTCCAAGATCGATCTTCCTCGTA
>JBIIUL010000101.1:0-3664 GCA_044340015.1 Candidatus Planktophila sp. | reverse complement strand
GCTCCTTTTTGATTTTCCGGAACAAGGGACGGTTGTGCAGGGCTCATTATGTAACCGATTTGCCCTGCACGCCAAACAATTTCGCTGTGATTTAGCGAATTTTTTGGTAAATCGCTACCCGTTTATATTGCTCATAACGTGCTTGATGCGGGTGTAATCCTCAAAGCCGTAGCTAGACAGATCCTTGCCATAGCCAGAGCGCTTGAAGCCACCGTGCGGCATTTCGGCAACGATCGGGATATGGGTATTGATCCAGACGCAGCCGAAGTCAAAGGCCTTGGCCATGCGCATCGCGGTGCCGTGATCCTTGGTCCAGACAGATGATGCCAACCCGTACTCGACGCCATTTGAAAGGGCGATCGCTTCGGCTTCATCCTTAAATTTCTGGATAGTAATGACCGGTCCAAAGATTTCAGATTGGATGTGCTCATCCTGCTGGCGCAGATCTGCGATCACCGTTGGGGCGATGAAGTAGCCTGCGCGATCTAGGGCTGCCCCACCTGCAACAACGCGCGCATGCGATGGCACGCGATTTAGGAAGCCCTTAACGCGTTCGAATTGCGCGGCGTTATTTACTGGACCAACGATTACATCTTCATTTGGCATACCAACTGCGATCTCGTTAGTTGCTTGGTGGGCGAGAAGTTTGACCATCTCTTCGTATACGCCTTCTTGAACCAAGACGCGGGTTGCAGCGGTGCAATCTTGACCTGAGTTGAAGAATCCTGCGATTGCGATACCTGCTGCAGCTGCTTCTAGATCTGCATCATTAAAGACGACAACTGGAGCTTTGCCTCCAAGTTCGAGGTGGACGCGCTTTAGCTGCTTTGCGGCACTTCCCGCAACTTCCATACCTGCGCGCACTGAACCGGTAATTGAAACCATGGCAGGTGTTGCATGTTCAACTACAGCTTTTCCAGTTTCACGTTCACCACAAATCACATTGATTACGCCATCTGGCAAAAATTCGCCCATGATCTCAGCCATAAATACTGTTGATGCCGGAGTTGTATCACTTGGCTTTAGTACAACCGCGTTACCCGCAGCAATTGCCGGTGCCCATTTCCAAACCGCCATCATCATTGGGTAGTTCCACGGGGTAACTTGGCCGCAAACGCCAACTGGTTCGCGACGAATAAATGAGGTCATTCCCTTCATATATTCACCTGCAGACTTGCCCTCTAAATTGCGAGCAGCGCCAGCGAAGAAGCGGATCTGATCAATCATTGGCGGAACTTCTTCTGAAGTTGTTAGCCCAATTGGCTTACCGCAGTTCTCGGATTCGATGGCGATGATCTCGTCTGCACGAGATTCGATAGCGTCGGCAATTTTAAGGAGTGCGCGTTGGCGCTCTGAAGGAGTTGAATCACGCCATTCGGTGAAGGCGTTAGCGGCAGCAGACATAGCCTTATCGACATCAGCCGCGTTTGAATTAGGGGCGGTTGCGAATGCTTCTCCTGTTGCTGGGTTAATAAGCGTAGTTGTCTCACCCGATGACGAGTCAACGAGCTTGCCGTTAACAAAGTTCTGCAACTTTTTCATTTTACTTCTGCCCCTTTACTGCACGAATCAATTGATCACCGTGATCAACCGGATGTTTTGAATAACTTTCTAACCATTTAGCAACTGTGTAGTGACCGGATTCTGAGTGAACCCCAGACTTTTCCAGATCTGACTCTTGGAGACGCTTAACAATGTCGAGTGAACCGGCACGTACTGCGGCAAAGACAGCAATTGAATTTTCAACTGGTGCGCTCTCGTAACCAAGTTGCGGCGCAGTTGCCCAAAGATTTTCGTCGTAACCTTGGATTATCGATCCTTCTGGTTCGGCAACTAAACGACGCAAGCGCGCATATGACTGCGCTTCTGAATCCGCTAAGTGATGAATAATCTGACGAGCAGACCAACCTTCGGGATCTTTGATATCTAATTGATCAGCCGTTACTCCACGCGCTAAATTTAAAAAGTATTGGGTGGAAGATTCGTAAACTGCAGCTTGTTCATGGATGCTCATGCTGGGTGTATTCATGGTTTGGAGTCTATTTACTCTTTTCGGCTGCTGCCAACTGCCCGCAGGCGCCATCTATCTCTCGCCCGCGCGTATCGCGCACAGTCACGGGAACGCCATAGTTCTCCAGGATTCTCACAAACTCGACCTCATCTTCGTGGCGGGATGCGGTCCATTTTGATCCTGGGGTTGGGTTGAGCGGGATTAAATTGACGTGGGCGTTGCGGCTCTTAAGCAAACGCCCCAATAAATCTGCGCGCCAAGATTGATCGTTAATGTCGCGGATTAGCGCGTACTCGATTGAATAGCGGCGACCGGTCTTCTTCTCGTAAGCATCGGCTGCGGCTAGAACTTCGCGAACATTGAAGCGCGAGTTAATTGGTACAAGTGAGTCGCGGAGTTCGTCATCTGGCGTATGCAGAGAAACCGCCAAGGTGCAGTTGATGCCCTCATCCATTAGCTTCTCAATTCCATTTACCAAACCAACTGTTGAAACGGTTACTGATCGGGCGCTAATACCTAAACCGTCAGGGTTTGGATCTGTGATGTTGCGAAGCGTGCGAACAACTGCGTTGTAATTTGCAAGCGGCTCGCCCATTCCCATAAATACGATATTGGAAAGTCGCGCTTCTCCCCCAGGAAGTTCGCCATTGGCGCAAGCTCGTGCGGCAGCCACGATCTGTTCGGTGATTTCACCAGCAGTCAGGTTCCGAGTGAGACCCGCTTGACCGGTTGCACAGAACGGACAGTTCATGCCGCATCCTGCTTGAGATGAGATACAAACGGTGACGCGGTCGGTGTAACGCATCAATACGGATTCAACTAAAACACCGTCATGCAATTTCCAGAGATCTTTCCGAGTCATGCCATTATCTGTGGTTCGTGATGTGACAAGTTGAATTAACTTTGGTGTTAGCGCATCAGCAATTGATTGACGTTCAGCCGCCGGGATATCAGTCCACTCTTCTGGGTTATTTGATAGGTGTGAGAAGTAATGAGTTGCGACTTGAGAAGCGCGGAAAGGTTGTAAGCCAAGTTCTTTCGCCCAGATCTTGCGATCAGCAGGCGATAGATCAGCTAAATGCTTTGGCGCTTTCTTACGTTGTACCGGCTCATCAAAGACCAGTTTTATCTCGGTCATAGGTAACGCTTAACTAGTTCAAGGGCTAGCCAAAGCGCAGGCGCTGAAAGTAGAACAGAATCTAAGCGATCGAGCATGCCGCCATGGCCCGGCAACAAAGTACCCATATCTTTCAAGGACATATCGCGCTTTAGCGCGCTCTCAATTAAATCTCCAGAGGTTGCCGTAAATACGATCATTAGCCCGGCGATAACGCCAATCCACCATTGCATCTCCAAGATGTAATGGAATGCGAGTGCCCCACCAATTGAGGTGAAGATGATTGAACCAACCAGGCCTTCCCAAGATTTCTTAGGGCTGATCTTTGGCACCATCGGATGTTTTCCTAGTAAAACACCGACTAAGTATCCAAAGGTGTCATTACATCCAACGAGAACTACGAAGGTCATAACGCGTTCCAGCCCAGTACTTGGGCGAGCGAGCAAGATTAAGAAGCCCGCCATAAATGGCAGATAAATAAGGGCCATTGTTGTTGCTGTCGCATTGGCAACGAACTTTTCTGGTCCACGGCGAAG
>JBIIUL010000100.1:0-3693 GCA_044340015.1 Candidatus Planktophila sp. | reverse complement strand
CATCTGTCTTTTATCTAGCAACAGGCTTCCACGGACTACACGTTACCGGTGGGTTGATCGCATTTTTAATTGTCATGATTCGTGTCGCAAAGGCGCGACGCTTTACCCATAACCAGGCAACCACAGCGATCGTCGCATCGTATTACTGGCACTTCGTGGATGTTGTCTGGATTGCATTATTTGCCGCCATCTATCTAATTAAGTAAATGAACAGAAAAGAAATGGAAGATAACTTGAAACGTCTCTCACGTTTTCGCAGACACCGTGCAGTAGCCCCGCTTCTTTTAGTTCTCGCCTTGCTTTCAATAGGTACAACTTTCTCCTTCGCTGGCGCTGCAACAAATGGACCAATAACCGCAGCCGAGAGAAGTGCCTTGATTGAAGAAGGTAAGCAGATCTTCCTTAAGGGTTGTTCCTCTTGCCACGGCCTTAACGCTGAAGGAGCTGCGATTGCACCATCGCTAATTGGCGTTGGAGCCGCCTCTGTTGATTTCCAAGTAGCCACAGGACGTATGCCAATGGCAGATATGAGCCAGCAGGCGATGCGCAAGGCTCCTCTTTACGACGAACGTGAAGTAGAAGCGCTCGCTGCTTATGTTGCATCTCTAGCACCAGGACCGGAAATTCCGGGTGAAGAACTTTTAAATTATGAACGCGATGGATCTGTTGCTGAAGGTGGAGAACTATTTCGCACAAACTGCGCAATGTGCCACAACTACGCAGGTCAAGGTGGAGCGCTAACTCGTGGAAAGTACGCACCATCAGTTATGGGCGTAACGCCACGCCACATCTATGAAGCGATGATCACTGGTCCACAGTCAATGCCAGTCTTCTCTGACAAAACACTTACCGCTGAAGAAAAACTTTCAGTTATTAAATGGATCAAGGCCGCCGAATCTGAACCACAACTCGGTGGCGCAGCGCTCGGTCGCGTTGGCCCAGTTACAGAAGGTTTATTGGCTTGGACTCTTGGACTCGGACTGCTTGTAGGTGTTGCAGTCTGGCTAGCGATGAAGGCGAGATAAGTAGATATGTCGAATGAAATCGAAGCTATAAAAGATCCAGGTTTGCCAGCGCATGTTCATCGCCGCGCTGATACCGATCCAAAGGCGGCAAAGAAAGCTGAACGCCAGGTAGCGATCCTATTTCTGCTATCTGCTGCCGGAACAGTTCTCTTAATCGCCGCCTATCTTTTTATCCCTGAAGATTCTTTTATCTTCTTTCCAGTTTTAGGTAACACAAATGCTCATCAACTATTCCTAGGTCTCGGTATGGCCGCATCGCTCTTCTTTATCGGAATGGGTGCTATCCACTGGGCAAAGACTTTGATGCCTGATGAAGAAGTAGTTATTCAACGCCATGAATTTCGTTCACCAGATGAAGATCGTGCAGAGTTTGTAAAGGCGGCAAAAGATGGCGCAGCCGCTGCAGGTTTAGGTCGTCGCTCACTGATTAAGAGAACCCTTGGCCTTTCACTCGGACTAGTTGGTCTTTCTCCGCTAATTCTTTTGGGCGATCTTGGGCCACTTCCTGGTGATTCACTTGAAAAGACTTCATGGAAGAAGGGGACTCGCCTAGTAACAGATCCCGGCGATCGACCAATCCGCCCAGAAGATCTCGAAGTTGGCGCAGTTGCTCAGACACTTCCTGCAGTAGCTCCCGGGGCGCACCGCAAGCTTTCTGATATCGCAAAAGATGCAGTCTTGTTGATTCGTCTTCGCCCAGAAGAATTTAATTTGGATGCAGAACGACTTTCCTGGACCCATGAAGGCATCATCGCCTTCTCAAAGATTTGTTCACATATGGGCTGCGCGGTTGCTTTATACGAACAGCAAACCAAGCACCTGCTCTGCCCATGCCATCAGTCAACTTTCGATGTAACGCGCGCCGCAAAGGTTATCTTCGGACCGGCCGCTCGCCCACTGCCTCAACTCGCGATAACAATAGATTCCGAGGGATACTTAGTCGCACAAAATCCATTTAACGAACCGGTTGGACCTAGCTTCTGGGAGCGCTCATCATGACAGCACGTGAAAGAATCGCAGGCAGCGTAGCGAATTACGTTGATGAAAGAACGGGCGCTGCCAAATGGATGAAGAAGAATTTAACTAAAGTCTTCCCAGATCACTGGTCGTTCCTTCTTGGCGAGATTGTTCTCTACTCATTTATTATCTTGTTGCTTTCTGGCACCTACCTAACATTTTGGTTTGATCCATCACAGCGCGAAGTTATTTACGATGGCGTCTACGAACCCCTGCAAGGCGTGGAAATGTCTGCCGCCTATGCATCCACTCTTGATATCTCATTTGAGGTTCGCGGCGGCTTGTTGATGCGCCAGATCCATCACTGGTCCGCGTTGATCTTTATCGCCGGCATGGTTGTTCACTTAATGCGCGTTTACTTCACAGGTGCATTCCGCAAGCCGCGCGAATTCAACTGGATTATCGGCGTTGGTCTTCTAACTCTTGGAATTGTTGAAGGCTTCTTGGGATATTCACTTCCTGATGATCTTCTTTCAGGAACTGGTATCCGTATCGCCGAAGCGATTATTCAAGCCTTACCGGTTGTCGGTTCCTATCTTGCCTTCTTCGCATTCGGTGGCGCCTTCCCTGGTGAAGCGTTTATTCCACGTATCTATACCGTTCACGTTCTACTTCTGCCGGGCGCATTCCTCGCGCTAATCACAGTCCACTTAATGTTGGTCTGGTACCAGAAGCACACTCAATATCCTGGCCCAGGTCGCACTGAGAAGAACGTTGTTGGCTATCCACTTCTTCCTGTTTATATGGCGAAGGCGGGTGGGTTCTTCTTCATCGTCTTCGGAGTTACTGCATTCCTTGGCGCCGTTGCATCTATCAACCCCGTCTGGTTATTCGGTCCTTATACGCCGGGACAAGTAACTGCAGGCTCACAGCCCGATTGGTATATGGGCTGGCTCGATGGCTTAGTTCGTATGGCTCCTCCACTTGAGAGCTACCTATTTGGCTACACAATCTCGTGGAACATTTTGATTCCGGCGTTGATTGTTCCCGGAATTTTATTTACTGGAATGGCGCTCTATCCATTTATCGAAAGTTGGATGACTGGAGATAAGCGAGAACATCACCTCCTTGATCGTCCACGCAATGCGCCAAACCGCACAGCCCTCGGCGTAATGTCGATTACATTTATGTTGGTCGCCCTGATCAACGGCGGTAATGACATCATCGCTATTACCTTTGATCTAACGATCAACCAGATCATGTGGTTCTCTCGAATCGGAATCTTTGTACTTCCACCACTCGCCTTCGTAATCACCAAACGCATCTGCTTATCGCTACAGCGCGCTGATCGCGAGCTCGTGCTGCATGGCCGAGAGACTGGTCGCCTAGTGATGATGCCGCATGGTGAGTTTGTTGAAGTTCACGAGCCGATCTCGGCTGAAAAGGCTTGGCTCCTTACTCAGCATGAGCAGATTCCAGCGTTGGCCCTTGAAGAACACGATGCCAGCGGAGTGCGTCGCCCAAAGGCGCTTAAGAATAAGTTACGTGCGCGTATGAGCAAGGCTCACGCAGTTGCTGTTCCAAAGGTGACCGCCGAAGATTTAAAGCAGATCGAGAACCACTAATTTCGTTAGTTTCCTTAATTAGTTTCGCAGATCGCCTTTAAACGTACCAAACTCTTAGCAATCCACTTGGGGTTATGTGCCATCGC
>JBIIUL010000099.1:0-3724 GCA_044340015.1 Candidatus Planktophila sp. | reverse complement strand
CCCACCTTCAGATGAAGGTTGGTGAATAAGGATTCGAGAATGTTCTAGACCGTAGCGCTTTCCCTTAGTTCCGCCGGCAAGGATGATCGCAGCAGCTGATGCTGCTTGTCCAAGACAGATTGTTGTGATGTCAGGGCGAACAAATTGCATAGTGTCATAAATAGCAGTGAGCGCTGTAAATGATCCACCAGGTGAGTTGATGTAGATCGAGATATCGCGATCTGGGTCCATTGACTCAAGGGTTAGCAACTGCGCCATTACATCGTTTGCAACGGTGTCATCAATTGGTTGACCTAAGAAGATGATGCGCTCTTCGAATAGCTTTGTATAAGGGTCAAGGCGCTTGTAACCGTATGCGGTCTTTTCTTCAATCGTTGGAAGAACGTAGCGGTTGGTAATTTCTTGGATATGTTTCATTACTTCTTGCCTCCCGCAACTTGTCCATCATTTGTGGCGATGTGATCGATAAAGCCATATGCGAGCGCATCCTTGGCGTTGAACCAGTTGTCGCGATCTGAATCAGCGATGATCTTTTCAAGCGGCTGTCCAGTGTGCTTGGCATTTAGCTCAGACATAGTCTGTTTGGTAATTGCCATTTGTTCAGCCTGAATACGAATATCTGTTGCAGTACCGCCGATGCCGCCCAACGGCTGGTGCATCAAGATACGTGCATTTGGAGTTGCGTAGCGTTTTCCAGGTGCGCCTGCAGTCAGAATGAATTGACCCATTGATGCAGCCATTCCCATCGCAACTGTTGCTACATCGTTCTTGATGTAATGCATGGTGTCGTAGATCGCCATACCTGCGGTTACTGAACCACCAGGTGAGTTGATGTAAAGGTAAATATCTTTCTCAGAATCTTCGGCAGCGAGCAGTAGCATCTGTGCGCAAATTGCATTAGCCATCTCATCGCGGAATTCACCGGCAAGGAAGATGATGCGCTCACGGAGCAAGCGGTTGTAGACATTGTCATCTAGCCAGTTTCCGCCCTTGGCTGATGCTTGGATATTTAGCCCTGTCGATTGTGGGTCTTGATAATCCACGTAATCCTCCTGATTGATAACAACTTTTATATGTAGAGACCTTAACAATGCCTGAGGCGAAATGCTTCCCAAATATCGCAAAAAGGGAGCAAATCTCCCCTTGTTCGCTCAGGGCAGATGAGATTGGTTACGAAACGGTCAGCTTGAGCAGGTAGGTCTTCTTGCCATCGGTCAGCGAAACCGATGTTTTACCTTTTTTCAGAATGGTCAGCGAGGGATTTGTTTCATAGGTTGACTGCGGCCCACCTGGAACAAATTTTGCAATCCCTGAATTAATTACCTTGCCTCGCCAGATCTCTGGATTTTCAACTCTAAAGACAACTACTCGACCCTTTTTCACTTTGATCGTCTTCGCCTTAAGTGGATTGACCATCACCAGAGGAATAACTCTTGCCTGCGGTGCAATTTCTATAACCGTTGGCGTCTCTATCTCTTCAGCGGCCAAAAACGCAGGTGAATAAAGCGATGAGAAGAGAAGAGTGAAAAGCGTTATAAAGATCTTTAGTCGACGCATAAGACCGTCGACTTTAGCGGTGGCTATTCCTCTGAATCAATAGGTGTTGCGGGTGGTGTCTGCGGGCGAAGCGCTTCGAGATCAACCTTCTTGCCTGATTTGTCGACAACGTTTACGCGGCCCAGAACTCCAGCCAAAGCCTTCGTGCGAGATACCTCAGCAACTAGTTGTGAAATCTGACCAGCATCCTGAAGCTGCTTTGCGAATTGCTCTGGTGGCATTCCATAACGCTGTGATGTACGGATTAGATATTCAGTTAATTCGATTTCATTAACTTGAACTTCTTCTGCCTTAACAATTGCATCAAGCAAGAAATCAGATTTGATTGATGTACGAACCTGTCCATCTACTTCAGCGCGGTGTTCGGCATCTTCAAGACGGCCTTCCCCTTCAAGGTGGTCGTTGACTTCGTCAGTAACTAACTTTTCTGGAACTGGAATATCAAGTTCATCGATCATCTTCTTCAGCAGCAAGTCACGTGCTTGTGCGCCTTGTTCCATCGCCTTAACGCGCTTCAAGCGCTCTGCGAAATCAGCCTTGAGTTCTGCAATCGTGTCGAACTCTGATGCCAACTTTGCAAAGGCATCGTCAACTGGTGGGAGTTCGCGCTCTTTAACAGCCTTTAACTTAATTTCAACATCGCCCTTTTCGTCATCTTTCTGACCAACGAGCTGTGTTTCAAAGTTCTTTTCATCTCCAGCTTTCATGCCAAGAAGTGCAGCATCTAAGCCATCGATCATGCGGTTTGAACCGACTTCGTATGAAATATCGCTGGCCTTGCCGCCATCAACTTCTGCGCCATCGATCTTGGCAGTTAAGTCAACAGTTACGAAGTCTCCATCTTTTGTTTCGCGCTCAACAGTCATGAGAGTTCCGAAGCGAGCGCGGAGCTCGTCTACTTGCTCATCGATATCTGCATCTGTAACAGCTAAATCATCAACTTCGATTGTGATCTTTGAAAAGTCAGGAAGCGTTACTTCTGGACGAACATCAACTTCAACTGAGAAGACCAGCTTCTCGTTATCAACGTATTCCTTGATATCTACTTCTGGGCGTCCAACGACTAAAACTTCGTGTTCGCGAGCTGCCATTCCGTAAAACTGTGGGAGTGCGTTATTGATCGCTTCATCGATGACTGATCCGCGACCAACGCGCTGATCGATCATTGCAGCTGGAACTTTGCCTTTGCGGAAACCTGGGATATTTACCTTTGCAGCGACAGCTTTGTAAGCATCGGCTACGTACTCGGTTAGATCTGCGTAAGGAACTTCGATATCAAGACGGACGCGAGTTGAGGAAAGTGTTTCGACCGTGCTCTTCACAAAGTGCTCCTTGAATTAGAGATACAAAGAAAAACTAAAAAGTTCTGGTCGGGGCGGGGAGATTCGAACTCCCGATCTCCTGCTCCCAAAGCAGGCGCGCTAGCCACTACGCTACGCCCCGAGGCGCAAGAGGTGAGTCTAGAGTAATTTTTTACTCTCGGTTACCGAGGCAGTAGGCTTAGCCCTCACACGAAACCTTGACAGGTTTTAGCACCTCTTGCGGGTGTAGCTCAATGGTAGAGCCCCAGCCTTCCAAGCTGGCCATGCCGGTTCGATCCCGGTCACCCGCTCCAAGCATTTCTCATAAGGCTCCAATCGAGCCAACCATGGTTGCGTACATTCGGCCACTGAATGACATTGGCCTTGTGGAAGTTGCTCCCATGTCGTCAATGATTTTTATAGCGATTCCTGAATCTGTAGAAACCGGTGCAAAGGTTCCTGTGACAGTGAAGAAGTATCTATACATCTTCGGATCCAGTTCTAGTCCATTTGAAAATCCAATCGAATAATTGAAATTCGCCGCAGAATTATCTTCATGTAAAACATCCAGAGAGAATGCGGCAGCATTAGCATCGCTCACGCCATATACATAAATTGTATAAATGTAAGACTTTCCAGCGACAAATTTAGATGTCATTCCACTAACTGAAAAAGATCTTTTTGTAGCAGTGCTAAGCGTCCAATTTGGTAAAGCATTTACATAAACATTAGAAGGTCCAGTTGCACCGACAGTTCCTGTCTCGCCTTTCAAACCTACTAAGCCATCCACTCCCGCTGTTCCAGTTTCACCCTTCGCACCTGTTAGACCAGTTAAACCTGTTGCTCCAGTCGCACCGGTTGCACCC
>JBIIUL010000098.1:0-3752 GCA_044340015.1 Candidatus Planktophila sp. | reverse complement strand
CTCGATCGTCGATATCACTACCCATAAGATTAGAAATCGAACTTTGATTTTCACCGCTACGGTTTTCGCGGTAACCACTTTCGTAGGTAAGGGGCAGATTCATCTCGCTAGCTCACTAGCCATTTTCTCAATTGGTTTAATTGCAATGTTTTTTGGTTTAGGCGCTGGCGATGTGAAGTTGGCGGCCCTTCTCGCTCTATTCTTTCTGCCTCTGGAAATATCGAGATGGAGTGATTTCATTGAGAGCTTTATCTTGGGAGGCGCGTTACTTCTCATTGGTCATCTCATTTCGAGGAGATCGTTCGCCGATCCAATAGCGTTGGCGCCAGCAATCTGCGCCGCTTTTATATGGTGCACAAGATGACGCGCTTATCTGACACAATATGCGAGTGCGTTGGTTAACAGCAGGTGAATCTCATGGCCCGGCCCTCTCGGCGATTATTGAGGGCATTCCGGCAAGTGTTGAGATTTCATCGAAAGATATTGATTTTCATTTAGCTAGACGTCGTTTAGGTTTTGGTCGCGGTGCTAGACAGAATTTCGAGGCCGATAAAATTTCGATCCTTGGTGGAATCCGTCTTGGCTTAACCCAAGGTGGTCCAATTTCAATTCAAGTTGGAAACTCAGAATGGCCAAAGTGGGAAAAGGTGATGTCTGCTGATCCCGTTCCCGAAGAAGAGATTAAAGATTTAGCCCGAAATGCACCGCTAACGAGACCGCGTCCAGGACATGCTGATTTAGTCGGAATGCAGAAGTACAACTTGGATGATGCCCGACCAATTCTTGAGCGCGCAAGTGCGCGCGAAACTGCAGCGCGCGTTGCACTCGGTGCAGTTGCTCGCGCTTTTCTTGAACAGAGCGTCGGAGTAACTATTTTGAGCCACGTTGTATCAATTGGTTCTGTAAGAATTCCTGAAGGAACAAAGCTGCCAGAGAAGACAGATATGGCGAGAATTGATCAGGATCAAGTTAGATGTGCAGATCCTGCCACTAGCGCAAAGATGATCGCAGAAATTGAATCCGCTCATTCTGATGGAGACACACTTGGTGGTGTCTGCGAAGTACTTGCTTACAACTTACCGCCTGGACTTGGTTCACATGTTCACTGGGATCGCCGCCTAGATGCGCGCTTGGCTGGAGCCATGATGGGGATTCAAGCAATCAAAGGTGTGGAAATCGGAGATGGTTTCCAAACGGCAACTCGTCGAGGTTCGGTTGCCCATGATGAAATTGAACGCGGCTCTGACGGTTTGATTAAACGTCGCACCGATCGCGCTGGTGGAACTGAAGGCGGTATGTCTAATGGTGAAATTCTTCGCGTGAGCGTGGCAATGAAACCTATCTCTACTGTGCCAAAGGCGTTAGATACGATCGATGTTAAGACTGGTGAAGCGGCAAAGGCGATTAATCAGCGATCAGATGTTTGCGCTGTTCCTGCTGCCGGCGTCGTTGCAGAAGCTATGGCAGCGCTAGTTCTAGCCGAGGCAGTAATTGAAAAATTTGGTGGCGATAGCGTAAGTGAAACCCGTCGCAACTTCGAAAACTATATGAGCAACCTACGTTTTAAGTAGGCAATATGAGCGATTCTAAAGAACAGAACTACATTCTGATCGGCCCACCGGGTTCTGGAAAGAGCACGATTGGAAGAGCGCTATCAAAGGCCCTCAATCTCAACTTATCTGATACCGATGCTCTGATTGAATCTGAAGTGGGCACCGCCATTTCGCAAATCTTTATTGATAAAGGTGAGCCCTGGTTTCGTGAAGTTGAAGCGCGAATAGTTGCGCAAGAGATTGCAAAGCTCTCTGGTGTTCTCTCACTGGGCGGTGGTGCACCACTATCTGAGATTGCACAGAAGGCAATTAAAGAATCTGGCGCTAATGTGGTCTATCTCGATATTTCTTTATCAGCAGCCGCACCACGCGTTGGTTTCAATCGTGATCGTCCGTTATTACTCAGCAATCCACGCGCTGCCTGGAAAGAGTTGATGGAGAAACGCCGTCCAACTTATCTTTCTTTAGCTACCCAAGTTGTCCTAGTAGATAACCTAACTCCTAGAGAGATCGTCGATGAGATCATCTCTGGCGAGAAGAGCGTCAAAGCTGCAACGGATGGAGCAAAGTAATGAGCGAGATTAAGGTCAGCGCTGAACGCGACTACACCGTTCAACTCTCCAACTCCTGGCGAGATTCACTTACCGAGAACGTGCAAGGACGGGCTCGAGTTGCGCTAATTGTCTCGGAACCTCTCGCTTCAAGAATTCAAGACCTGGATTTAGGAAGCTCTGAATTATTTACCTTTGCGATTCCTGATGGTGAAGCCGGTAAATCATCCAGTACCTTAATTAAGATTTGGGATTGGCTTGGCGCAGCTGGATTTACACGGAGTGATTTAATTGTTGGAATCGGCGGGGGAGCAGTTACCGACTTCGCAGGATTTGCGGCAGCAAGTTGGTTACGCGGTCTGGATTGGATCGCGGTTCCGACGACAGTTGCTGGCGCAGTAGATGCCGCAATAGGTGGAAAAACTGCAATCAATAGCGATTACGGAAAGAATTTAATTGGAGCATTTCACAGCCCAATCAAAGTGATTATTGATCTCGATTGGTTTAGCACGCTCACTGATCGTGATTTCGCTGCAGGGTTGGCTGAAGTTGTGAAATGCGGCTTTATCGCAGATGGAAAAATCTTGGATCTAATGCGAGGAATGAGCGTTTCAGAGATTCGAAGAGACTTGGCTTTGGTGCAGGAGTTAGTCGAACGTTCAGTCAAAGTTAAGAGCGAAGTTGTTTCGCAGGACTTTAAAGAGAGCTTTGCTCGTGAAGCGTTGAATTACGGCCACACCTTAGGCCACGCTGTTGAACTAGATTGCGAATATTCAATGCGCCATGGTGAATGTGTCTCAATTGGAATGGCCTTCATGGCAAGTCTCCAATTGGATTTAGGGCTAATCAGTAAAGATTTGGCAGCAGATCATTTGCAGATATTGCAAGATTTAGATCTTCCGATCAAATACAAGCGCGAAAGTTGGCCTAAGTTGCTGGCGCATATGACAGTTGATAAAAAGTCCCGCGGAAATAGCCTGCGATTCGTTACCATTAGCGAGATCGGAAAGACAGACAGGCTAGAGAACCCCGATCCAAAAACGCTTTACGCCGCATACGAAAAGGTGAGTTCATGAATGTATTGGTAATCAACGGCCCAAATCTTGCCCGTTTAGATATCAGAGATTCCTCAATCTATGGCGATATGACTTATCCGCAGCTGGTTGCCCATATTGAGAACGCTGCACAAACTCATGGTTTTAAAGCTGAAGTGCGCCAAAGTGATGATGAGGCCACAATTATTGGTTGGTTGCATGAGGCGGCAGATAAGAAGTTGCCGGTGATAATCAATCCAGCAGCCTTTACACATTACTCATATGCAATTCGCGACGCGGTTGAATTGGTGAAATCTCCAGTGATTGAAGTACATCTCTCAAATCCATTGGCTCGCGAGGAATTTCGACATACATCTGTAATTTCAGGAGTAGCCAACGGCACCATCGGGGGCTTTGGTCCAAACTCATATGTACTCGCGCTGATCGCGCTGAAGGCGCTGCTAGCCTAAAAGTTCAGGTAAACTTAAGTATTCGCCTTCGAGAATCGAAGGCCAACCGCACTAGATCAAAGGCTCTTTGGTTCGCTGATGGTTGAATTTATTACGTCATCGGACGTGAACTGGAGTTTCTCGTGGCAACAACAAATGATCTCA
>JBIIUL010000019.1:0-14620 GCA_044340015.1 Candidatus Planktophila sp. | reverse complement strand
ACGTCGCGCGTTAGTTTCTTTGGAGTTGATCATCTTTATTACCGTCGTAGTTTTGGCCCTTCCGGCGGGAAGACGCCGCCGTGAAATCGAAGATTCGGAGCTGGCATGAAGTTCAAACGTCCGTTAGTTCTTGCATCCATCTTGGCTTTAGTTCTGCTGCTCTCAAACGCCGCAGATTTTGCGTCAACTGACGGAAAATTCTCTTCCAATTTCCCTGCAGTTGTCTGCCCCTCTACTCCGAACGGCTTAACCACTGCAATCTCGCTGCCTTCATCGAAGAGCCAGATTCGATCAACAGGAACTAAATCGCTCTCATTTATTCCATCGCAGACTCTGCGTTATATGCAGAAACAAGCGCCCATAATTGTCGAATCACAAGGTGCAACGCCAGTTGTTTGGCAGATTAGAAAAGGCGTTTGGGCTGGTTCCACTATTTGTTCTTCATTGCAGAGCGAGCAATGGTTTGTTGGGGGAGCCGCAGATGTAACAAGTAAAGGCAGGCTGATCCTGGTGAACAGCGGATTGAGTTCGGCAATCGTAGATATTGAAGTGTGGAATGAAATCGGCCTTCAACCAACTAAGGCAATTACCATTAAGGCTAATTCCTATGTAGAAGTTGGCGTTGATTCACTTGCGCCGGGTTCGCAGTCGCTTGTAATTAAAACGATCACACGAGCAGGTCGAGTCACCAGTTATTTAATCGATGAACGCGGACGTGGGCTGCGCGCGCTGGGTGGGGACATTGTTAATTTCGCACGTCAGGCAAGTAAAGAGGTTTATATCCCAGCTATTCCGCACACAGTTCGCAAAGTCGGCTCAAAATTAGTTGAGCTACCTCATGCGCTGCGGATCCTGGTACCTGGTGAAATCGATGCCCGCATCACAGTCTCTGTTTACTCGACAGATGGATCATTTATACCTGCAGGGCTTGAAAGCAAAGTTATCAAGAGTGGATCAGTGGCAACTTTAGATTTGAATCCAAATCTGCCGGCGAGCAAATTTGGAGTAAAAATCTCTTCAGATGAGCCGATCGTTGCCTCGGTTTTCTCACAGACAATCTCCGAAGGTAAATCAGATTTCATCTGGAGTACTGCAGCTGCAGAATTAAGCCAATCCAATTTTTCGGTGGCGGGCCTTGCGCCACAGCTAATTTTTATTGGTGAGAAAGTTAACGTCGAGCTCGTTCTGCTCTTAAATAATGGAAAACGCAAAATGGTGCGCGTCAACGGTGAGGATATCGCCGCGGCCAAGATTCCAGATGGAGTTCGCTCTATATCAATTACCGATGCAGGTAAAGGAGTTTATGGCGCAGGGCTGATTGCAACCAAGAGCGGATATGGATATTTCCCACTGACAGCCGGAAGCGTTCTGACTAAATCGTCGGTTCCAATGTCGAATATTCGAGTCTTAACTCCCTGACAATCCCAGAATTTTCGCTACAGAGCCACTAGCCTTAGCGACATGAGTAAGTTAGCGCGCACAGGGCGCAGTTGTTCGCGGGTAAGTTGTCGAAGTTTAGCTTCGATGACTCTCACCTACATTTACGCAGACTCAACTGCAGTTCTTGGTCCACTCGCTACCTACTCTGAACCGCATTCTTATGATCTCTGTGAATCTCATGGAAAGCGCTTGACTGTTCCAAATGGTTGGACAGTTATGAAAGAAGAGCCTTCGCAAGCAGGCCTTGGCCCTTCCGAAGATGATTTGATGGCAATTGCAGATGCAGTACGGGAAGTTGCCGCTAAGCACGAAACGTTGCAAGATCAAAGTAGCGACACATCAACACATGATCATGCATCAATTGGTCGCCGCGGACACTTACGCGCAGTCCCATCTTAGATTTTTCATACTTCTCGAGAAAAATTAGCGAAGGACGAGAAAATTCCAATCTTTAAGGCCTATGACATTCGCGGGTTAGTTGATAAAGAGATCACCGCTGACTTCACCTTTGCAACAGGAGTTGCCTTTGCCAGATTCCTTCAGCAAGAGCGCGAACCTGGCACGGTTGTAATAGGTGAAGATATGCGCCCCTCATCACCAATATTTGCTGAAGCATTTTCGGCAGGTGTAACTTCACAAGGTTTTGATGTAATCCGTATCGGCTTAGCATCAACCGACATGCTTTATTTTGCCGCTGGCAAACTTAACTTTCCTGGCGCAATGTTTACCGCCAGCCATAATCCAGCTGAATATAACGGGATCAAACTCTGCTTGAGCGGGGCTCGTCCAATTGGAAAAGAGTCAGGGCTTTTAACAATAGAAAGATTTGTTAACGAAGGCTCTCCAATAGATTTTAGAAGTGTGGGTTCGGAATCAGAGAGAGATTTACTCCCTGCCTATGTCGATCATCTACTTTCATTAGTTGATTTATCGCAGATCCGTCCGCTAAAAGTGGTTATAGACGCCGGAAATGGAATGGCTGGACATACTGCACCAGCAGTCTTTGATCGACTTAACTGCGAAGTGATTCCGATGTATTTTGAACTAGATGGCACATTCCCAAACCATGAAGCTAATCCAATAGATCCTAAGAATTTGAAGGATCTGCAGAAGGCAGTTAAGAAACATAAGGCAGATATCGGATTAGCATTCGATGGAGATGCCGACCGCTGTTTCTTGGTGGATGAAAACGGAGATTCAGTTGATCCATCAACGCTAACTGCGTTGATCGCACATCGCGAGCTAATCAAATATCCGGGATCAAATATCATCCATAACTTAATTTCATCGCGTGCAGTAATTGAAATTGTTGAAGAAAATGGCGGCAAGGCCGTTCGTTCACGAGTTGGCCACTCATATATAAAGCAGTTAATGGCCGACACCGGAGCGGTTTTCGGCGGTGAGCATTCTGGACACTTCTACTTCAAAGATTTTTGGAGAGCAGATTCGGGAATGTTGGCCGCTTTACATGCGATTGCTGCACTAGGAGAAGTTAAAACGCCTCTCTCGAAGTTATTTAAGCCTTACTCGCGATATTTTTCTAGCGGGGAGATTAACTCCGAAGTATCAGATGCAAGCGCAGCGATGAAGCGGGCAGAAGAAATTTATGTCAAGAAGGGTGGTGTCGAAGCCGATCACCTTGATGGGCTGACGATAAGTGGCGATAACTGGTGGTTTAACCTACGTGCGTCAAATACCGAGCCCCTCCTTCGACTAAACGTTGAGGCTTCTACGGAAGCCCGTATGAAAAAGGTTCGAGATGATGTACTTAACATCATCCGTGGCGACCTAGACATCCTCGTATTAATCCCTTAACTAGTACGCTATCCCTATAGCCGACTAGCACAGTAGAGCCCTACGCCGAAGGTCAAGCGAAAAAACAGCCGTTTAATCTAGGGAGATAAATTCAAATGACACCTGTCACAACAATTCCAAAACACGATATCGCAGATGCGTCTCTTGCAGCCGAGGGCCGCAAGCGCATCGAATGGGCAGAACGCAACATGCCAGTACTTGCACAAATTCGTGAGCGCTTTGAAAAGTCACAACCATTTGCAGGTGTACGTATCTCTGCATGTATGCACGTGACAACAGAGACCGCAAACTTGATGCGCGTTCTCAAAGCTGGCGGAGCGGAAATTGCGCTATGTGCATCTAATCCACTTTCAACACAAGATGACACCGCAGCAGCGCTTGTCCACGAATACGGAATCTCAGTCTTCGCGCGTAACGCAGTAGATCGCGATGGTTATTACTCACACATTAACGCAGCGCTAGATATCGAACCTCACCAAGTGTTTGATGATGGTTGCGACCTGGTGAATACACTTCACACAACGCGCAAAGAACTTCTTCCTAACATTGCCGGCGGTTGCGAAGAGACTACAACTGGCGTTATACGTCTAAATCAGATGGCAAAAGATGGCGCACTCACATTCCCAATGATCGCTGTTAATGACACAGACACTAAGCACATGTTCGATAACCGTTACGGAACAGGTCAATCAACACTTGATGCGGTCTTCCGCGCTACAAACTTCCTGCTTGCAGGTCGCGTCGTAGTTGTCGCTGGTTTTGGGTATTGCGGCAAGGGCGTTGCCGAACGCGCTAAGGGTATGGGCGCAGATGTAGTCGTTACTGAAATCGATCCAACTAAAGCGCTAGATGCGATGATGCAAGGCTTCCGTGTGATGCCAATGGTCGATGCTGCAAAGCTTGGCGATGTATTCATCACAGTTACTGGCAACCGTGACGTACTTCGCGATGAGCACTTTGCAGTAATGAAAGATGGCGCAATCATGGCTAACTCAGGCCACTTCGATATCGAAATCGATGTTGCTTGGCTTGAACAAAATGCCAAGAAGAAGAATGCCAAGATGCGCCACCAAACAGATGAATATGTTCTTGCAGATGGCCGTCGCCTACTGCTTCTTGCAGAAGGTCGCCTAGTAAACCTAGGAGCTGCAGAAGGACACCCAGCATCAGTTATGGATATGTCATTCTCTGATCAAGCGCTAACTGCTGAATACCTAGTTAAGGAAGCGAAGAATCTTCCTGCTGGCGTTCACAACGTTCCTACATATATCGATAAGGAAGTTGCTAGCCTGAAGTTGATTTCTATGGGCGGCCGTATCGACACGCTAACTCCTGCACAAGATATGTACCTCAACTCTTGGGAGCACGGTAGCTAATGACTTTGGTTATGGTCGTCGATGACGACCAAGACCTGGCAGAGATGCTCGGCATCGTATTAACCGGTGCCGGCATCGATGTCGATCTCGTAAGTCGTGGCGATGAGGTTCTGGAGGTCTTTAGAAATAATCCTCCAGATCTCGTACTACTAGATGTAATGCTTCCCGGTTTAGATGGAATAGAAGTTTGTAAGTTAATTCGCGCCGAATCTATGGTGCCGATTGTGATGTTGAGTGCAAAAGGCGATACTCACGATGTAGTTCGCGGGCTCGAAGCCGGTGCCGATGATTACATGGTTAAGCCATTTCGCCACCCTTCTGAATTAATTGCCCGTATTCGCACCCGCTTACGTCGCACCAATGCAGATGTTTCTGGGTTACTTGTAATTGGCGACCTTTCTATTGACGTTACCGCACATGATGTAACCAGAGCAGGCAAGAAAATCGCGCTGACTCGTTTGGAATTTGATTTGTTAGTTGCCTTAGCTAAAGAACCAGGGCGAGTGTTTACGCGCGATGCGCTCTTAGGTGAAGTTTGGGGATATCGCCACTCAACGGATACTCGCCTAGTAAATGTCCACGTACAGCGCCTGCGTTCAAAGGTGGAGCATGATCCAGAGTACCCGCAAATCATCATGACAGTGCGCGGAGTTGGATATAAAGCAGGAGTTTTGGGCGGTTCCTAATATGAACCGAAACATACTTGCTTTTAGAAATTCACTTGCCTCTAAAGTAATTATCTCAACCGTACTTCTATCGCTAGGTGTTGTCTGGATTACCGGTTCTGCGCTTTATTCTCAGCTCTCAGATGGCGTTAAACAAGTTAATTTAGAGACTTCTCTGGCTGAAGCGCGCTCCTCTTTCTTCAATGCGCAATATCAATTTCTCTTGGTCAAGGGAACAAGTACCGAGATTATCTCCGACACAGTTCAAGAGATTGTTATCTCCTCAACAGAAGTAACCCTGAACCAAGATAGAAAATCAATTTTCCTCAGCCGCTTTGGTGAGTCTGCAAAACCTTTAGGTGATGAAATCGCTCCCGATTACAGCACCGCAACGGATGAGCTTGATGTTTCATCGTTTCCAACCGAACTAAGACAGCGCGTTCGCGCCAGCGACTTAGTTGAATACAAGTACGCAACGGTTAAATACAAGAATCGTGAAGATGCCAGCGTCCTAATAGCGGGTCGTCGTATTGCAATTCCAGAATCCGGTAACTATGAGATGTATTTGGTTTACTCACTGACCAATCAAAATACAACACTCTCGCTAATCAAAAGCTCTTTATTCTTCACAGGATTGGCTCTGCTCTTCTTAATCGGCTTGATTACCTGGCTCGTTGTCAGGCAAGTTGTTCGACCCGTTAGAGAAGCCGCCCGGATCGCTCAGCAGTTTACGGAAGGCGATTTTTCACAACGCATGAAGGTGGAAAGCTCCGATGAAATTGCGACGCTAGGCACGGCATTTAATGAGATGGCCCTCTCCCTTGAATCGCAGATCACGCGTTTAGAGAACTTATCGCGCGTGCAACAGAGATTCGTTTCAGATGTCTCGCACGAACTTCGCACCCCGCTAACCACGCTTCGTATGGCATCGGAAGTTATTTACAGCGCGAAGGCGAGTTTTGATCCAAATATTGCGCGAAGTTCAGAACTTTTAGTTGCTCAACTAGATCGCTTTGAGAAGTTACTTGAAGACTTGTTGGAGGTAAGTCGTTTCGACGCAGAAGTAGCGGTGCTCGAGCCAGTTGAATTCGACTTGGTTAAATTGATAGAAAGATGTATCGAAGATGTTCGCGCAAACGCTCATGACCATTCTATTTCCGTAGAAATTGATCATGAAACTGAGCACGTTATGGTGAAAGCAGATATTCGACGCGTTGAGCGCATCATGCGCAATCTCCTTTCAAATGCACTTGATCATGCGGATGAGAAACCAATTCAAGTTTCGGTCGTTTCGACTGCAACAGAAGTTGGAGTTGGAGTTAGAGATTTTGGTCCCGGAATGGACCCAGCCGCTCTTTCGCGGGTTTTCGATCGCTTCTGGCGCGCTGATCCATCTCGCGCACGTGTGCGCGGCGGCACAGGACTTGGACTTTCAATCGCACTTGAAGATGCGCGCTTACATAATGGAGAACTCGATGCCTGGGGAGCGCTCGGTTACGGCGCACACTTCGTTCTTACCCTTCCGTTAATTGCAGGTTCGCAGATTTCGGGTCGTCCAATACGTCCACAACCTAGAGATTATCCTCAACCGACTTAATTCGAGTTCGCAATCTTTCTTTTGAGGCGATACTCCATTGGTGTTTAGTCTCACCGAAATCATCTTTCCTTCCCGTTGTATCGGTTGCTCAAGGCTAGGAATTTCCATCTGTTCTGAATGTCGCAAGCAGTGGCATCCACATTTCTATCATCGCGCCATAAATTTCAATGGTGAGATTTTCCCGGTCTTCTCGGCGATCCAATATTCACCCATCGCTTCTCGGGTTTTGTTGAGCGCTAAAGAATCACAACTCAAGGCAGCAGATCAATTAATTGTTAATGGAATAGTTCACCCGTTAAAACTTTTTATAAATCGTTACGGTCCTGCAACGCTAATCTCTATACCGTCAAGGAAATCGGCTAATCGAAAACGCGGTAGGAATTTTCTACAAGAGATTACTGCAGCCGTCGCGCTAGAGGTAGATCTTCCTTATCAATCTCCGCTCACACATATTCGTAAAGTCAGAGACCAATCCCAGTTAAATCTCGTTGATCGGTCGGAGAATATTTCTGGAGCCTTTTCAGTATCACCTGATTTCATGAGTCAAATTTGCGCAGGGAATAATGGACCTAAGATTATTGTTATTGATGATCTGATCACCACGGGGGCGACCCTGGCTGAGGCGATCCGGGCCTTGCGTACCGCAGGTTTTACCGTGCTTGGCGCGGTAACTAGCTGTACGGCTAAACCCCTACGATAAGGGGTCTAGATTTTTAGGCATTGGGTAGGCATTGGGTCGGAATTGTGTAGGAATAGGGTTGGAAAGGGTCGTAAATGTCAAAGATTATTGACCGAATCATGCGCGCTGGCGAAGGAAAGATTCTTCGCGAGTTAAGCAAGGTTGTCGATCAAGTTAACGCCTTTGAGCCTACGATCTCCGCCCTTTCCGATGAGGCCCTTCGCGCCAAGACTGATGAATTTAAATCACGATTTGCCGCGGGAACGACTCTCGATGATTTACTTCCTGAGGCTTTTGCAGTGGTTAGAGAAGCAGCAAAGCGCACTCTTGGTCAGCGTCACTATGACGTGCAGATCATGGGTGGTGCTGCACTGCATCGTGGAAATATCGCCGAAATGCGCACAGGTGAAGGTAAGACTTTGGTGGCAACTCTTCCTTCCTATCTAAATGCACTTGCTGGTCGCGGCGTTCACGTAGTTACAGTTAACGATTACCTTGCAGAGCGCGATAGCGAATGGATGGGACGTATCCATCGCTTCCTAGGACTTACCGTAGGAGTGATTGTAAATAGCATGACTCCTGCTGAGCGTCGCATCGCATACAACTCAGATATCACCTACGGCACAAACAATGAATTTGGTTTCGATTATCTACGCGACAATATGGCATGGACGCTCGATGATTGCGTTCAGCGCGATCACTTCTTTGCAGTAGTCGATGAAGTTGACTCAATTCTTATCGATGAGGCACGTACACCGCTGATCATCAGCGGTCCTGCCGATAAAGCCACCAAGTGGTACGTCGAGTTTGCAAATATCGCAGATAAGTTACAGCGCAACTCACATTATGAAGTAGACGAGAAGAAGAAGACCATCGGCATTCTTGAGGATGGCGTGACCAAGGTTGAAGAGCTTCTAAAGATCGAGAATCTCTATGAGGCTGCAAATACAACGTTAATTGGATATTTAAATAACTCAGTGCGCGCTAAGGAGCTTTTTAAGCGCGATAAAGATTATGTTGTAATGAACGGCGAGCTTTTAATTGTTGATGAGCACACTGGTCGCATGCTAGCCGGGCGGCGCTACAGCGAAGGTCTTCACCAAGCACTTGAAGCTAAAGAACGTATCGAAATTAAAGATGAGAACCAGACTTTAGCAACAATCACACTTCAGAACTATTTCCGCCTCTACGAAACCATTTCAGGTATGACCGGTACGGCGATGACCGAAGCATCTGAATTTCAACAGATCTACAAACTCGGCGTTGTGCCAATTCCTACTAACCGCCCAATGCAGCGCATAGATCAGGCCGATCTTGTTTATAAGACTGAACTTGGAAAATTCATGGCGGTTACACAAGATATCGTCGAACGCCATCGCAAAGGTCAACCAGTTCTCGTAGGTACTGTTTCGGTTGAAAAGTCTGAAGAACTCTCTGCGCTTCTTAAGAAATCTGGAGTTCCCCACGAAGTACTGAATGCCAAGCATCACGAACGCGAAGCTTCAATTATCGCCCGCGCCGGAGTCAGTGGCGCAGTAACTGTTGCAACAAATATGGCTGGGCGCGGTACCGACATCATGCTCGGTGGTAACCCAGAATTTATGGCAGATTTTGAACTGCAACGTCGTGGACTTTCACCTGTAGACAACCCGGTCGAATATGAAGCGGCTTGGCCAGATGAAATTGCAAAGCAGAAAGCAGCTGTGGCCAAAGACCATGAGGCAGTTGTCGGACTTGGTGGTCTCTATGTTCTTGGCACTGAACGCCACGAATCCCGTCGTATTGATAACCAGCTACGTGGACGTTCTGGTCGTCAAGGCGATCCAGGTGAATCTCGTTTCTATCTTTCGCTACAAGATGAGTTAATGCGCCGCTTTAACTCGGGGCTAGTAGAGCGCTTCTTATCTGCCGCAGGTTTACCTGATAACGAACCAATCGAATCAAAGATGGTCAGCAACGCTATTCGCTCTGCTCAAACCCAAGTTGAAGCGCAGAACTTCGAGATCCGTAAGAACGTTTTGAAGTATGACGATGTCATGAATCGCCAACGTGAAGTTATTTACGGTGAGCGACGCTTAGTACTAGAAGGCGAAGATATTTCTAATCAAGTACAGACTTTCTTGGCAGATACTTTGGTTGCCTATGTAAATGCCGAAACCGCTGAAGGCTATGGCGAAGATTGGGATCTGGATCGCCTCTGGCAAGCACTCAAGCTTGTTTATCCAATTGGATTTACTGCCGACGAACTAATCGCAAAGATTGGCTCACGTGCTGCGTTAGATGTCGATTACTTAGCTGATCAAATCTTGGAAGATGCAACCGCGGCTTATGAAAAGCGTCAGGTTGAACTAGGCGAAGGCGTAATGCGCGAGTTAGAGCGCAAGGTATTGCTCTCGGTTCTAGATCGTAAGTGGCGGGAACACCTTTACGAGATGGATTATCTCCAAGAAGGAATCGGGCTGCGCGCTATGGCCCAACGCGATCCATTAGTTGAGTACCAACGCGAAGGATACGAACTCTTCTCAGCGATGATGGATGGAATCAAAGAAGAGCTAGCAAGTCTGGTCTTTAATGTCGAAGTAACCGTTCAAGGCGATGGTTCTGATGTAGTTGCAGCAGGTATCACTGAAAAACCTGCTGATTTATCTGCTCTGCAATACACGGCAGCCGATGAATCTGGAGTTTCCACAAAGGGTGAAATTTCACGCAACGCACAATGTCCATGCGGATCAGGTAAGAAGTTTAAGCGTTGCCACGGCGCTGCTTAACTGCTTTAGAGTTAAAGCAGACGAAGTTCCGTACATAACCAACGCTTATCAACGCCTTCAAAGCGAATCACCATTGCGCGTAGTCGATCACCGTATCTAACTGTGATAGTTGATTCACAGATTCCATCTAACGGTTGGCTCTGATGGATTGTTCTAATTCTGCCGATCTCTTTCTGACTTCCAACCTGCTTTAACAACTGCATATAGATATGGCGATGACAGCGTGAAATAAGTTGTGCAGGCTGGCGACGACCGGCCCAAATTTCAACAACGCTGACTGCAAATTTCATCGTCCAGGTATGTAAATCAGGTAACTCACTTGCTGAAGTAGGAACTGGCTCAAAGCCGGGTTCGTACTCTTCTCCAAAAGTGGTTGGAATTAAATAGAGTTTGGCGCTTTGCTGGGGGAGTGGCTCAAACTTCTTCTTATTTGCGATCTCCGAAAGTGAGTAAAGATCTAATTGAGGATGTGTCCAAAGCGCTGGATCCTCACAACTTGAAACTAGGCGTAGCTCCCTTTTAACTTCAAGATATTCTCGTTGAGTTGTCATGGTGCAGGGTCGCTCTCATAGCAAAATCCCTCATCAATTTATAGTGCTACTTTTTCTCATCCAAAAGTACGACTGTGGATAATCCAGTTACTGATGCGCTTTGATGGCATTTAGTACCCGACTATGAATACACAGAAGAAGGCAGCCCAAAGTAGATTTATCGTTGCGGTCTCGCTATTTGCCGCGGCGTTAATCTCGGCTTTAGCGCTGACCGCTTTAGGAAATAGAACCGATAGTTACTGGGTAGCAAAGAGCGCACTTGCACCTGGCGCAGAGATCACGCGCGATCAGATTGCGCTAGTGAAGGTGGCTCTGGGGGAGAGCGCATCTAGATATATCTCAAGTCGCACAACATTGGTCGGAAGTTTTACAACCAGAGCGCAGAGCGAAGGCGAATTAATCTCTATCGATGAGGTAAGCGATCTTGCGCCAAGTCTGCGTACGCAGCAAGTACCGATCGCTGTTCGCAGTTCAGATCTACCTATCGATATCTCAATCGGTGAAGCGGTCAACATCTATTGGGTTCCCGAGCCCGCCATGGGCGGAGTGCAGATAGGTGCGCCAGAATTAGTTGTAAAGAACGCCTACATCCGATCCATCGATAGAAAATCTGCCAATTTCTCATCAGATATCGCCTTAACAATTTCGCTAATCGACTCCCAGATCATTAGCCTGCTTGATGCCACGGTAAGCGGCCGGCTGGTAATTGTTCGCGCACTGGGATAAGTATGGATTCTTTAAAAGCGCCAATGGTAATAACAGCAATCTCAGATCCGGAATTTGAGGGGTTGGTTTCACGCGCGTTGTTTAGCCAAGGCTGGAACGTTATTGCACGTGTAATGGATTTTTCCGAACTGCAAAGGGCGGTATCAATTAATTCAGGAGAGAAACTCTTACTTATATTCTCAACAGATTTACCTGGCACGCACACTGCTGAAATGGAAAAGTTAGCAACTCCCGGAGTATCACTCTTTGGTTTTGCTGATCAATCTGGAAACGATCGCGGATTCTCCAATATTTTCGTTAGGCCAACTTCACCTGAAGATCTAATCCTGATCATCTTGGAAAACATCAGATACTCCGGAGTCCGCACTCCCATGATCCACACTGCTTCCAAGTGCAAGGCTCGGGTAGTTGCCGTTGGCGGCATTGGACACTCCACCGCCAATACAACGTTGGCAATCAACTTGGCCCAAGAAGGCGCACTTTTGCAGGTGAAGACGCTCTTGATTGATGCCAACTTTCAAGCACCTGCCATTTCAACGTTACTGGATCTGCGTAAGTTATCTAGTGAGCCGAGCTGGCGTGATTTTTGCGAGAACTTAGCGGTAATGGAGTTAACTCAAGAGACGATCACTGATTTTGAATCGCGAATAACATCGGCAGGTGAGAACTTTGACCAGATAATTATTGATCTTGGCTCAATTACTTTCTTAGCCAGAGAACTATCTGATCGGCGCTGGGGTTCTACATTAAAGATTTGGGCAACCCGTAACGCCGATCAATTCATATTCACAACAATCTCAACTTTTCTGGCGCAGAAAAGATGCGATGAATTTATCCAAAGTCTTTCGAAGATCTCACTGGCAGCAAATATTCACCTAGTTAACACTCACTCATCTGATAAGCGAGCCTCAGAATTAATTGCTTCCAAAAAGGCTCACCTCAGATCTGCGAACTCATGGAACCTTCCTTGGGATCCGCGATCTTGCCAACTAGCCAGCAAAGAAAATGCGACATTGGCGCAAGTAGCCGAACGCAGTGCGCTACGCAAAGAAATCGTCAAGATAGCGCAGGCGATAAGCGCAAATTCACAGCAGTAAAGCAGCCGATAAATCTCTTATACCCTTAGCGCTATGCGCGGGTATCTACCAGTAACGGTCGATGAAATAGCCGCATTCCTAGAATCACATTCTATGGAGTGCGGACCGTTATATGCGCCAACAATAAAGTTCCTAACCTCCAATAGCGATATGGATGAAGAAGAAGGCGAATACCTTCTCTCGATGCTCGCCGCCGATGAAGCGCTAGAGATGCGCACAAATCCAGAAAGCGCTGGCTTTATCTTGGCGCTAGAAGTCAACGATCCCGAAATTGCTGAACACGGTGAGAACTTTGTAATTCTTAAAGATCTTGCCAAGTGGGAGAACGTGCAGTGCGCCTTTATGGTTTCACCAGATGGCGAAGAGTTAACTTGGTTTGCTACTCAAGAAATTAAGCCAGCGCTCCATGACTGGCTGCAGGGGTAGTTCGCGATGCCTAAATTAGAAGAGTTTTTACGCGATCGCAGCCCGTTAGATTCCAAACAGATTAGACGCATTCGCGAGTTAACTGCGGACTGGCAACTTCTCGCCGACCTTTCATTTGCAGATTTGATCTTATGGGTTCCGCTACGAAAAGATTTCAAATCTTGGCCATCGGGCTATGTCGCAGTTGCTCATATCAGACCGACAACGGCTGCGACGGTCTTTAATCAGGATGTGATCGGAGATGAGATCGCATGGGGTGCGCGCCCCCGAATTGATCAGGCGCTATCGGAAGCCGAGATCATTCGTGATGCGCAACCAGAGAAGTTCGGTGAAATCTTTATCAAAGAAGAGACAATTCCGGTAATTCTCGATGATCAGGTAATCGCAGTAATTTCGCGACATCGCAACGCTGAACTAATGCGCCAACCAAGTCGCCTAGAGTTGAATTATCGAGAAGTAGCGCACAATGTTTATCGCATGGTTGCAGAAGGAACTTTTCCATATACCGAACATAGCGAACTCTTCGATCCGGCAGTTCGTGTTGGAGATGGGCTGATAAGACTAGATATCAATGGCGCAATTATCTACGCCAGCCCCAATGCTAAATCTGCCTTTAGTCGAATGGGCTGGACCGGTGAACTCGAGGGAAATAATCTCGGCCAGGCAGCACGTAGCGTCTCTGTCTTAAAATTAGATGCACATGAAGAAGCGATCGAAGTCGGTTTAAGTGGCAAAGCGCTGCGAAGAGTAGAAATTGAAAATGCCGGAGGAACTGTAGATCTATTGGCGCTTCCTTTGCTAGCAGGTGGCGACCGAATCGGTGCGATCGTGCTTTTGCAGAACGTTACAGAACTTCGTCGCCGTGAGCGTGAACTCGTAACTAAAGATGCAACTATTCGCGAGATCCATCATCGCGTTAAAAATAACTTGCAGACAGTTTCGGCCTTGCTTCGTTTGCAATCGCGGCGCATTGAAGATCCTGCCGCAAGCGCTGCGTTAAATGAAGCAGTCCGTCGTATCGCATCTATCGCTCTCGTTCACGAAACGCTTTCTAGCAGCGCCGAAGCATCCGTTGCCTTCGATGATGTTCTAGATCGACTAGTCGCCCACGCCTTAGACTTAAGTCCACGGATGGGGCAGTTGCAGATAGCCCGTACTGGCGAACTTGGCGCCCTTGATCCGCGCATCGCAACGCCACTCTCATTAGTTGTAACCGAGCTTATTCATAATGCGTTAGAACACGGACTTGCCGAATCAGGAAGCCATTTAACTATCACGGTAGCGCGCAGCCAAAGTGGCGCTGAGATAACTATCTTCGATGATGGGGTCGGTCTACCAGAAGGATTTTCACTAGTGGAATCTTCAAACCTTGGTTTACAGATAGTGCGCACGCTGACTGAAAATGAGCTACGCGGAAATATAGATCTAGTTCGCACACCTTCAGGAACTGAAGCGCGCTTAACTTTTCCAATCTAACTGG
>JBIIUL010000097.1:0-3854 GCA_044340015.1 Candidatus Planktophila sp. | reverse complement strand
CGTGTTGCTCGATGCGGACACCGTTGATCCAAGAAGCGGCATCCATACTCGCTTTACCTGCGGGTTTAACTTTCAAGATTTGTAAGGAGCCTTCAGAGGTCGAGACAAATAACTCTTTACCTTCCAAGGAGATTTCACCTGGCACGCCCGCCTTTGTTTCCCTTGCCATAGCGGATTCAATCTTGATTGCTTCGTTGCGGAAAGTAGTCCATGCTCCAGGTGCCGGATAGAAAGCGCGAATCTTTCGCTCAATAATCAAGGATGCATCTAGCCAATCAATACGGCCTTCATCCTTCGATAACTTGTCGGCGCGTGATGCACTATCTACGGATTGGTTAACAGGGGCTTCATTAGCCTCTATTGCGCTGATCGCATTCAAAACAACTGGCGCTCCAGCTACCGCAAGTTCTTGCAAGAGCGATGCAGTAGTTGCTTGGTGCGGCATCGCAATCTCTTTTTGGCGATATATCGGACCAGTGTCCATGCCCTTATCAAGTTTGAAAACAGTAACTCCAGTTGTTTGATCTCCGGCTTCAATCGCGCGTTGCACTGGCGCCGCGCCTCGCCACTTTGGCAGAAGTGAGAAATGGAGATTAATAAATCCATACTTAGGTAAATTCAGAATCTCCTCTTTTATAATCACACCGAAACCAATAGTGATTACTAGATCTATATCTGCCACTGCACGTTTGAGTTCTACTTGATCAACCGGTTTGCTAACAGAGATTCCGCGATCCTTCGCCCATATCGCTACTGGTGATTCCTTAAGCGCAAGTCCACGACCTGCTGGCCTGTCAGGCTGGGTGATCACTGAGACGAGGTCGTGTTCACTCTCTAAGAGAGCTTCAAGAGTGGGCAGAGCGACTTCTGGTGTTGCGGCAACTGCGATCTGCACTAAATGCTCTTCCCGAACATGTTATGCGGTGAAGTTTTAATGATTGGGTTATTTCCGACATCTAAGGCGGTGCCGAACCACTCTGATTCGCGAATCTCCTTCATCGCCAATTTACGATCTTGAGCAGATAGGCGATCGATAAAGACGATTCCATCTAAATGATCGGTCTCATGCTGCAGGGCGCGAGCCAATAACTCTGTTCCTTCAACGGTAATTGGTTCGCCATACATATTAAATCCCTTTGCTACTGCGCGAAAAGCACGCGGTGTCTCATAACTCAACGCCGGGAAAGAAAGGCAACCTTCTTCACCATCTTGCAGTTCCGCACTCAAATCAAGGGTCGGATTAATCAGATGGCCAATCGCTTCATCTACATCCCAAACAAAAACTCGTAGCGGTACACCGATTTGTGGCGCCGCTAATCCAGCGCCCGGTGCTTCCAGCATGGTGTCCGTTAAATCTTCAACCAGGGTTCGAAGCTCTTTATCAAAGTCAATAACCGCAGCTGCCGGGGTAGTCAGCACTGGATCGCCAAAAAGGCGGATCGGTTGAATGGACATATGCTCAGTCTATCTCAGCGCAGTAGTGAAAGAACTTATTAGCGCCTGACAACCATTGTTAAGAGAGTGAATAAGGGTCGATTCGCACTTGTATCGCCTCTTTCTTGGCGATAGCGCGATGTTTTACAAACTCACCTACAAATTGTGTGAGACCAGAGAAATCGGTTTCTGACGCAGTCAGAATAATTCTCGCCTTATCTCCGCCTCGTATCGATGGCCCTAAAACTTTTGTTGATGCAGGTATGCGCGAGTCAAGGAGAGCCCTCTTAAATCCTTCCGCCACCGTGCTCGCCTCAGCGGTAAGTAAATCCACAGTCAACGACCTTGTAAATGGTGGAAGATGTAACGATTCAAGATCGGCAAGTTCACGTTTATACATATGCGCTGGGCTCCAACTAGCTAGAGCAGCGTTGATTGGATGACTACCATCGATTGCAATTAGAACTGGTGCTCCCGGTTTTACCTGCCCCGCCGCCTCAAAGAAGGCTTCACGAGAGCGTTCCTGACCTCGCAGATCAGAGTAAGAAAAGAAAGATCCTCCCTCAAGAAGCACTGCCGCCGAATATCCACCTTCGCATCTTGGCGCCATTCCTTGCGTTGCGATCACTAGTGAACTCTTACCCGTAACTTCCCTCACTGGTGTATCAGAATCGGAATTGACAACAGGAAATCCTGGAAAAGCTCTTCCAATTTCCTCAGCATGACGGATCGCTCCCCTGCCAAGCAAAACCAACTTATCCTCTTTGCACCATTTGCATTTCCATCTTGAGAAAGTCGTTGAACAATGTACACAAGCAGGTGGAGAGCTCTGGTTTGAGCGAGAGAGTTTTCCACCACAAGGACAGATCGCTAGATTGCGACACTTCTTGCACATCAAAGCGCTGGCATATCCCTTCTTTGGAACCAAGAAAAGAATTGACCCCGATTTTAAAGCGCTTCGGATGGGAGAAAAGATTCGCTCTGGCAGTAGCTCTGAACCGCTCTGCGGGAATGTGGAAATTTGTAGACGGGACTTCTTACTTAAGAAGTTAACTCCACCGGACTCGATAGAGCGCGCCATCTCCAGCGATGGCGAGTAGCCAACAAAATAAAGGTTTAACTTCTCTTCACTCTGACGCAAAAGAGCTATATCTCGCACATTCCAAGCTGGATGACGTAGTTCATAATGGCTCTGTGAATTTTCACGATAAACAATCAGCGTAGTTAAATCAGGTGGAGTCAAAAAAATCGCACTCCGGGTGCCGATGATAATCTGTCTCGATTTGTTAATCGCAGTTAGGTAGTTTGAATAACGATGAGTGCGAGATAGCGATGATGTCAGCACAAGAGCGCCCGGGAGTTCTAATTTTAGAAGTTCTAGTTCACGATCTTCTGGAACGATAATTAGAACAGAACCCTTAGCTTGAGCCCTCAGAGCAAACTCACTTAAGCGCATTAAGGGATCTTCATGAGGCGCCAGATGCAGATAGGTAACTTCGCCCTTTTCTTTATTCACTAAATCTTTCGCAGTTGAACTTCTGGTTGCGGCGGAAAAAGCTTTATCAACGCTAGCCACCCGCGCCGGAATAGCGCTCCTAATTACATCGTAGGGATTGCAGATCCAACGCTTGGATATAGATGAAATCAGAGATATCAGAGTTGGGGTAGCAACTAACTCCTCTGAAATTACCGATGAAATGAACTTCAAATTGGTCACTTCGCTCTTATCTACCCGCTCCAGAACTAGAGCTTCAACATCGCGACCAGCAAATGGAACGCCTATACGGATGCCCGGCCTTACAAACTGCGAAAGTCGCTCTGGTACCAGATAGTCGTATCTTCCATCTAAATGGCTTACTGAAGTATCTACCCAGACCTTTACGAAGGGGTCTTGCTCTGCCTGAGCGCTATCAACTCGCTTTGCTTCTTCTCGCTTTAAGCGAAGTGGACGCGCCGTAGCCACGGCGTTACTTCTCTTTATTTAACAGCAGCGCGCAGCGCATCTACTCGCGAAGTTGATTCCCAGGTGAAGTTGGGGAGTTCGCGACCAAAGTGGCCGTACGCAGCAGTTTGTGAATAGATCGGACGAAGCAGATTTAGGTCGCGAATAATTGCGGCCGGGCGTAGATCAAAGACCGTTGTGACAGCGTCTTGAATTTTCTGGACTGGAACAGTTTCAGTCCCGAAAGTTTCAACGAAGACGCCAACTGGTTGTGCTTTACCAATTGCATAGGCAACTTGTACTTCGCAACGTCGGGCAAGACCTGCGGCAACGACGTTCTTGGCTACCCAACGCATTGCATATGCAGCAGAACGGTCAACCTTTGAAGGATCTTTACCTGAGAAAGCCCCTCCACCATGGCGAGCCATTCCACCATAAGTATCAACAATGATCTTGCGACCAGTTAAGCCAGCATCTC
>JBIIUL010000096.1:0-3864 GCA_044340015.1 Candidatus Planktophila sp. | reverse complement strand
CAACAAATTGCTCGAGTTGTAGATCGCATCGATGCGATTACATCCGCGCACCCTGCCGCAGCGCAGTACAAACCTCATTCGATCCGGTGAGCGGCTTCGGCGTAGCTGGCGCACCGCCGGCACCAACTATCAAAGGTTGGCAACATCTACGCACAGGAAAAGTACGCGATCTTTACAAGAATGATTCCGATGGAATCTTGTTGGTTGCATCAGATCGTATCTCGGCATTCGATTGGGTTCTTCCAACAACAATTCCAAATAAAGGCGCGATCCTTACTCAACTTTCGCTCTTTTGGTTTGAACTACTTGAAGATATTGTCCCTAACCACATCATCAGTGATGATGTTCCAGATCAAGTCGCAGACCGCGCAGTAATTGTTAAACCGCTTGATATGTTTGAGATCGAATGTGTCGCGCGTGGCTATTTAACTGGCAGCGGCTTGGTTGAATACAAATCTAACCAAGCGGTTTGTGGAAACGATCTGCCTGCAGGGCTAGTTGATGGATCAGAACTTCCTGCCAGCATTTTCACGCCCGCAACAAAAGCAGAAATCGGCGATCACGATATAAATATCGATTTCGAGCAAGCCGCAAAGATTGTTGGCGATACGGAAGCAACCGAACTTCGCGACTTAACTCTTTCACTCTATGAAACCGCTGCCGACTTTGCGCGCAGCCGCGGCATCATTTTGGCCGATACCAAATTCGAATTCGGTCGCGATGCCAAGGGCGCAATAACCCTAGGAGATGAAGCGCTAACGCCCGATTCTTCAAGGTTCTGGGAGTTATCAACCTGGCAACCAGGTAGCGCACAGGGCTCATTTGATAAACAATTCGTTAGAGATTTCCTTACTCAAAGCGGCTGGGATAAGAAGAGCCCACCACCAGAATTGCCGGCAGAGATCGTAGAAAAAACTGCTGCGCGATACGAAGAAGCGTATTTCCGAATCACCGGCAGCAAGTTCTAAAACCAAGTTCCAAAAAAGGAGATAAAAATGGCAAAGATCGTGGTCGATGTAATGCTTAAGCCAGAGATCCTCGACCCACAAGGTGTTGCCGTATCTGCTGCACTTCCTCGCCTGGGATTTAACTTTGCCAAGAGCGTGCGCCAAGGAAAGCGCTTTGAAATTGAAGTAGATGGCGAGCCAACTCCTGCACAGCTTGCAGAAGTTGAGAAGGCTGCTGAAACACTTCTTGCCAACCCAGTTATCGAAACCTTTACAGTAAGAGTTGAGAAGTAAATGAAAGTTGGCGTTGTAACTTTTCCGGGCACGCTAGATGATCGCGATGCTGCGCGCGCGGCAACACATGCCGGCACAACTGCGGTTTCGCTCTGGCACGGAGATGCTGATCTCAAGGGTGTAGATGCAGTTATCTTGCCGGGTGGTTTCTCGTATGGAGATTACCTACGTTGTGGCGCGATCTCACGATTTGCGCCAGTGATGGAAAAAATCATTGATGCCGCAAATGGCGGAATGCCTTTACTCGGAATTTGTAATGGTTTCCAAGTCTTATGCGAAGCGCATTTGCTTCCAGGTGCGTTGACTCGCAACCACGAGCTTCACTTCTTATGTCGTGATCAGAAGGTAGAGATCACAAATAACACCACTGCTTGGACATCTTCTTACCAGGTGGGACAAGAGATTGTGATTCCACTTAAAAACGGTGAAGGTTCTTTCCAATGTGATGATGCAACCTTGGCTGCACTTGAAGGCGAAGGTCGCGTTATTGCGCGCTATGTAGGTGAAAATCCCAATGGTTCACGTAACAAAATCGCTGGAATCACCAATGAACGCGGCAACGTGGTTGGCCTAATGCCACACCCAGAACACGCGATCGACACTTTAACTGGCCCAACTGCCGATGGTCTTGGCTTCTTTACTTCAGTATTAAATGCGATGGTGAAGTAGATGGCTTTAGATACCGTCGCGATTGCAATTGCAAACCCAGAAACAACCCAACCTTTTGCAGAACTTGGTTTAAAGCCCGATGAATATGCGCGCATCAAAGAGATTTTGGGACGTCGTCCAACTTCTTCCGAGCTCGCGATGTATTCAGTTATGTGGTCTGAGCACTGTTCTTATAAATCATCGAAAGTTCATTTAAAACAATTCGGTGACAAGGCAGTTAATACCGATGCACTGTTAGTTGGCATCGGTGAAAATGCTGGTGTTGTCGATGTTGGTCAGGGATATGCGGTTACATTTAAAATCGAATCACATAACCATCCGTCATTTATCGAGCCTTATCAAGGTGCAGCAACCGGAGTCGGTGGAATCGTTCGTGATATTTTGACGATGGGTGCGCGCCCAATTGCAGTTATGGATCCGCTTCGCTTTGGGCCTGCAGATCATCCGGATACTCGACGCGTTCTGCCTGGCGTAATCGCTGGCGTTGGTGGTTACGGAAACTGCTTAGGTCTGCCAAATATCGGCGGCGAAGTTGTCTTTGATCAAACTTATCTAGGTAACCCACTTGTTAACGCCCTCTGCGTTGGCGTTATGAAACATAGCGATATAAAACTTGCTAAAGCTGCAGGTGCTGGAAATCTAGTTGTTCTTTATGGCGCCAAGACAGGCGGCGATGGAATCGGTGGCGTATCCGTTCTCGCATCGGAAACCTTTGAATCAACCGGTCCTGCAAAGCGTCCAGCGGTTCAAGTTGGAGATCCATTTGTTGAAAAAATTCTAATTGAATGTTCGCTGGAAATCTTCGCTGAAGATTTAGTTGTAGGCATCCAAGACCTTGGCGGGGCAGGCTTATCTTGCGCTACCAGCGAGCTCGCATCTGGCGGCAGCGGCGGCATGAAGGTAGAACTCGATCGCGTTCCGTTGCGTGATGCCACGCTTTCACCAGAAGAAATCTTGATGTCCGAATCGCAAGAACGCATGTGCGCGATTGTTGAACCAAAGCACATTGATCGCTTCCTTGAAATCTGCAAGAAGTGGGATGTCACAGTCACCGTTATCGGTGAAGTTACAGATGGTGATCGCCTAGAAATTACCTGGCATGGAGATTTAATCGTTGATGTACCACCCCGCACCGTGGCCCACGATGGTCCGGTTTATAACCGTCCACTTGCCAAGCCTGATTACATCGATCGCGTTAACGCCGAAGTTATTGATGTGGCACTTCCAAGCAGTGCAGATGAAATCAAATCTGCGGTTTTGAAGTTGGCTGCAACGCCAAACTTGGCAGATAAATCTTGGGTGACTTCACAATACGATCGCTATGTACAAGGCAACACCATTCAGTCTCAGCCAGATGATTCTGGAATGGTACGTATCGATGAAAAGACACATCTAGGCGTTGCGGTTGCTACTGATGCCAATGCAAACTGGTCTTACCTAAATCCATATGAAGGTGCGAAGTTGGCACTTGCAGAAGCTGCCCGCAATATTGCAACTGCTGGCGCCAAACCACTTGCCGTTACTAACTGCCTTAACTTTGGCTCTCCTGAAGATCCAGGCGTGATGTGGCAATTCGCGGAATCTGTTCGTGGATTAGCTGATGGATGTTTAGAGATGGGGCTACCTGTTACAGGTGGAAACGTTTCTTTCTACAACCAAACTGGTGCGGTTGCGATCTTGCCAACGCCAGTGATTGGCGTACTTGGCGTTATCGATGATGTGCGCACCCGCACACCGATGAGTTTTGATAAAGCAGGGCTTGATCTATATCTACTTGGTGAAACCAAAGCAGATATCGCTGGCAGCGAATGGGCTTACATGCATGGACAGCGCGGGGGATCTGCACCAATCGCTGATTTACAGCGTGAAATGAGCCTTATTGAAGTATTGGTTGCAGGGCGAACCGAAAAGATCTTCACCGCAGCACATGATTTAAGCCAAGGTGGTTTATCAG
>JBIIUL010000095.1:0-3900 GCA_044340015.1 Candidatus Planktophila sp. | reverse complement strand
AGATTCAGCAGATGCGCCATCTACATCGCCAGTACGTAATCCATAACGCATCGCATCAAAGCGCGCTAAGTTGGAAGAACATTCAGATGGTGCGATTAAGTAATAAGCAGCAAGTGCATATTCGAAACTTGGGCAATCAACTTCAACTATCTCTGCGCCAAGGGATGCAAGTATTTCAAGTGACTCGTTAAAGCGAGCAAGGACACCGTTCTGATAACCATCGCCTTGCAACTGCTTGATTACGCCGATCTTTTTTCCTTTTACATCCGCGCTACGAGCTGCAGCAACAACGTTTGGTACCGCGGCGTTAATACTCGTTGCATCCTTTGGATCGTGGCCAGCAATTACCTCATGTAACAGAGCGGTATCTAAAACTGTGCGACCAAATGGACCAGCTTGATCAAGACTTGATGAGTAAGCGATAAGTCCGTAACGCGAAACTGCGCCGTAGGTTGGACGAACTCCCACGATTCCGGTTAGCGCTGCAGGTTGGCGGATAGAACCACCAGTATCTGAACCAATTGCAATTGGCGCTTCGAATGCGCTAACTGCGGCGGCTGATCCGCCGCTTGAGCCACCTGGTGTGCGCGTTAAATCCCATGGATTGAAAGTTGGGCCATAGCCAGAGTTTTCAGTAGAAGAACCCATCGCGAATTCATCCATATTGGTTTTGCCAAGGATTACAACGCCAGCCTGCTTCAGCTTTGAAACAACGGTTGAGTCATAAGGAGGTTTCCAGCCTTGCAAGATCTTTGATCCCGCTGTTGTCGGTACGCCTTCTTGAGCTAATACATCTTTAAGTGCAAGTGGAACACCGGCAAGTGGGTGCAGCTTCTTTCCGGCAGCGCGTTCTGCGTCAACTTTGGCGGCTTGAGCAAGTGCGTTCTCGCCATCGACGTGTAAAAAAGCTTTTACCTTTGAATCAACTTCACTGATGCGATCTAAATGGCTCTGGGTAAGTGCAACTGAAGTCGTCTCCCCCGATGTGAGGGATGCTGACATTTGCGCAGCAGTCTTTTTTATCATTCTGCTTCACCAAGAATTTGTGGAACGCGAAAGCGCTGATCTTCTTGTGCAGGGGCCCCAGATAACGCTTGTTCTGGAGTAAGGCTCGGTTGCACTTGATCTTCGCGGAAAATATTTTCAATCGGCTGCGGATGAGAGGTCGCTTTCACGCCTTCGAGGTTTAATTCCTGCACTCGCGCAACGGCGTCGAGAATGCTGCCAAATTGTGATGCCAGATTTACGAGTTCATCCTCGGTCATCTCGATGCGGGCAAGGGAAGCCAACTTTGCTACATCATCACGGGAAAGGCTGCTCATAGTGTGTGAAGTTTAATGAGAAAGCGGGTTACGAGCGAATTTGCCCATCGCCGGTAACGATCCATGTGGTGGTTGTCATCGCCTCTAAGCCCATTGGGCCGCGTGCGTGGAGTTTCTGATTTGAGATGCCGATTTCAGCGCCAAATCCCATTTGTTCGCCATCGGTAAATCGCGTTGAGGTGTTGACCATAACGGCTGCACAATCAGCAAGTGCGATGAAACGGTCGGCGTTCTCTCTCTTCTCAGTCACGATCGCTTCGGTGTGATTAGTGCCGTACTTTGCAATGTGATCTGCTGCTGCATCCACTGAGTCAACGACGCCAACATTCATCTCAAGAATTCCGTATTCAGTGCACCAATTTGCATCTGTGGCAATCGTAGAAGCGATGCCAAATTTCTCGGCCACTTTTTGAGCGGTTGCGTCAGAGTGCAAGATAACGCCAGCATCCGATAACGCCTTGAGCGCCATTGGCAAGAATGTTGGTGCAATCGCCCGGTGAACCAAAAGTGTTTCAGCGGCGTTGCAAACACTTGGGCGATGGGTCTTAGAGTTAATCAAAATCGGCAGCGCTTTTTCTATGTCAGCAAACTCGTCAACATATACATGGCAAACACCTGCTCCGGTTTCGATTGTTGGAACCGTTGATTCATCGACCACCATGCGGATTAGCACAGCGCTGCCTCGTGGGATAACTAGATCGACTTTGCCACGCGCGTTAAGCAGAGCTTTAACGGTTGCACGATCATCAGATGGGACCAACTGGATCACTTCTGGTGAAATTTTGGTTGTTGCTAGCGCATCTCGGATAACGGTTACGAGAACTTGATTGCTTGCCGCTGCCGTAGATGAACCGCGCAAGAGCGCCGCATTCCCAGACATCAACAAAATAACTGCCGCATCGACTGTCACGTTTGGGCGCGCTTCATAGACCATACCGATTACGCCGAATGGAACTGAGACTTGCTTAAGGTCTAAACCATTTGGCAGAGTTGATTGGCGCAAGACCTGTCCAAGTGGATCTGGAAGATCGGCAACTAAGCGCGCACCATTTGCCATGCCAGCAACGCGAGATTCGGTAAGCAGCAATCGATCTTGCATCTGTGGGTGCATATCTTCAGCTTTTGCTCGCGCAATATCTTCAGCGTTTGCTTTAAGAATTTCATCACTGCGAGATTCGATAGCAGCGGCAATTTCATACAAGGCAGACTTACGTTCGGCGCCCGTTGCTGTCGACAGAGTGCGTGCAGCGGTACGCGCTTTAAGCGCTAACCCTGAAACTATCTCAACTGCATCCATGGGAAAAGTTTATCTGTTTCTATTTATCCGAGGAGGACTAAATCATCGCGATGAACTAACTCGCGCTCATATTCTGCGCCAAGTGTCGCCGCCAGTTCTTTAGTGGAACGGCCCAGCATCTGTGGGATTTCATGCGAATCAAATGCCACTAAGCCACGCGCAATTACCTTCTTATCTGCGCTAATTAGTTCGACGGTATCACCGGCGATGAATTCACCTTCAACTGCCGTAACACCGGCAGGTAGAAGTGAAACTCCTCTTTCCAGAATCGCTGTTACTGCGCCAGCATCAAGAATTAAACGACCACGTGGAGTTGAAGCGTGTGCCAACCAGAGCAGACGCGATGTGGAACGTGTTCCGTGAGATGCAAATAGCGTTCCGACTTCGGCACCTGTTAACGCTGTTGATACGCTGCTAAGAGATGTGAGCAACATTGGAGTTCCGGCACCTGTTGAGATGCGAGCAGCTTCAATCTTGGTAACCATTCCCCCGCTGCCAACACCCGCAGAACCTGCGCCACCAATATCAAAGTTTTCAATATCTGCGATGTGATCAACAAATGAGATTGCTTTAGCTCCCGCTTGTGAAGGTGGAGCGTCATATAGCGCATCAACATCTGAAACCAGCACCAGCAGATCAGCACCAATTAAGAGCGCGACCAAAGCAGCGAGGCGATCGTTATCGCCAAAGCGGATTTCTTGCGTTCCAACTGAATCGTTCTCGTTGATGATTGGCACAACGCCAAGTGAGAGAAGTTTATTTAAAGTCTGTTGTGCGTTCTGATAGTGGGAACGACGAACCACATCTTCAGTTGTTAAAAGCACCTGTGATGAGACCAAGTTATGGCGTGAAAAGTTCTCGTTGTACTTTGCGATCAGCAAGCCTTGACCAACTGATGCCGCCGCTTGTTGCGTAGCCAAATCCTTCGGCCGAGTTGATAAACCAAGTGGAGCAAGGCCTGCCGCAATTGCACCCGAAGAGACCAGAACAACTTCAGCGCCACGTGAACGTAATTGAGCAACTGCATCAACGATTTGTGAAACTGCTTGGCTATCGAGGGCAGAACCTGCAGAACCAGTTAGCGAAGATGAACCAATTTTAATGACGACGCGTTTCGCACTTGTAACTGCGCTCCGGCTCATTTACTTATCCTCTGCTGGTGTTGGATCCGTTAAGCGTGGAGTATGTGGGTCCTCCACGTTGTACTCCCATTGTTGCGCAATTTCATCATCACTTAGTTGATCGACAACACGTTCTTCTACAACCCATGAGCCTTCTAGG
>JBIIUL010000094.1:0-3916 GCA_044340015.1 Candidatus Planktophila sp. | reverse complement strand
AACCCGAGTAACCTTTAACGCATGGGAAGCGTTGCAATTAGCGAAATTCGCGACGCCTTTCTGAAGTATCTCGAAGCTGAGCGAAATCTTTCCGCCCACACAATCCGTGCCTATCTAGGCGATCTAGATTCATTCTTTGAGCATTTAGAGAAGTTAGATATCACCGACTTCGCCAAGCTAGAACTCTCACATATCCGCTCGTGGTTAGCCAACCAGCAGGTTAAAGGCGGAGCGCGCACGACGCTTTCTCGTCGCGCGGTTTCGATTCGTCTATTTACTAAATGGGCAACGAAGAAGGGATATCTGGCAAAAGATGTCGGCGCAACTCTGGCAACTCCTAAAGGTGCGCGAACTTTGCCAGATGTATTAAACGTTGCCGATGCTGGTCTTGCAATGGATGCGCTTGCCACGCGAGTTGCCGAAGAAGATGGACCGCTTTCCAAACGTGATTGTGCGATGGTGGAAGTCTTATATGCCAGTGGAGCCCGCGTATCCGAACTCTGCGGGCTTGATTTGCAAGATATTGATTATGAGCGAAATACGATTCGAGTCATTGGTAAAGGAAATAAAGAGCGCACAATTCCGCTCGGAAATCCGGCGATGCGCGCACTAGAAGCTTGGTTAAAAGATGGCCGACCATCATTGGCTGGAGATAAATCAGATCGCGCAGTTTTCTTAGGTGTGCGCGGAAAAAGAATTGATCAGCGCACTGTTCGCACCGTTGTTTATCACGCACTTGAAGCTCTCGAAGGGGCAGTGAAGTTAGGTCCGCATGCGCTGCGACATTCTGCCGCCACACATTTACTTGAGGGGGGAGCAGACCTTCGCACCGTGCAGGAAATCTTGGGCCATGCATCTCTTGCCACAACTCAGATCTATACCCACGTTTCTACAGAAAGACTTCAAAAAGCCTTTAAACAAGCCCACCCCCGCGCATAAGTAGAGATCAAGGTGTGGATTTAGCACCCCTTGGCGGCAGGTAAGATTTCCCCTGCACCAGAGCCATTCTGTAAAAGAACCTTTGGTGACATCTCAGCACTTATGTATGAACTGCTTCGCAGGGAATACAAGCCACTTCGGTCCAACTTGAGAAATTCAGTTTCAAAGGTTGGTCGGCGTTGTAGGTGCGACGGGCCTAACAAATTGTTAAGCCATAAACCGAGCAGGTTTATTGCGCTGTGCGCAAAAACCTAAAAAGGAGAACGCTGCCATGGCAGTTGTAACAATGCGAGAACTCCTCGACAGTGGAGTCCACTTCGGACATCAGACACGTCGCTGGAACCCAAAGATGAAGCGCTTTATCTTCACAGAGCGCAACGGCATCTACATCATCGATATCCAGCAATCACTTGCACTTATCGATCAAGCATATGAATTCGTAAAGGACACCGTCGCAAAGGGCGGACACGTTCTATTCGTTGGAACAAAGAAGCAAGCACACGAACCGATCATGCAGCAGGCTGCACGCGTTGGAATGCCAACCGTCACCGAGCGCTGGTTAGGTGGAATGCTCACCAACTTCCCAACTGTTTACAAGCGCATTCAGCGCCTCAAGGAGCTCGAAGCTCTTGAGAATGCAAATGACCTTTTGCTTACAAAGAAAGAACTTCTTGTTCTTCGTCGTGAGCGCGAAAAGCTATTTAAGAACCTCGACGGTATCCGTCACATGACCAAGCTGCCTTCAGCAATTTGGGTTGTTGATACCAAGAAGGAGCACCTCGCTGTTCAAGAAGCAAAGAAGCTAGGAATTCCAGTAATCGCAATTCTCGACACCAACTGTGATCCAGATGAAGTTGATTACAAGATTCCAGGTAACGACGATGCAATCCGTTCAATCGGACTTCTAACTCGCGTTATCACTGATGCAATTGTTGAGGGCATGAAGGCTCGCACAGCAGCTGCACCAACACCAGCTGCAACAGAGGCTGCTGCAACAGAAGCCCTTGCTAAAGAAATCTTAGAAGCAGCACCAACAACTCCGGAGGCATAAGTAAATTGGCTAATTATTCAGCAGATGATGTAAAACGTCTTCGCGAAGCAACTGCAGCAGGAATGCTCGATTGCAAGAAGGCACTTGATGAAGCAGATGGCGATTACAACAAAGCCCTCGATATCATTCGAGTAAAGGGACTTAAGGGAGTTACCAAGCGCGAAGGGCGCTTAACTTCAAATGGTCTAGTTGTTGCAAAGGTTTCAGGAGATCTCGGCGTAATGCTCGAGCTCAACTGCGAAACTGACTTCGTTGCAAAGGGCGAACGTTTCGTCGCACTTGGCGATGAACTAGTTGAGCACCTAATTGCCTCAAAGACTCCAACAGTTGAAGCATTCCTTGCTTCAACAATGGCTAACGGAAAGACTGTGCAAGCAGTTATTGATGAAGGCAATGCAACTATGGGCGAGAAGATCGAAATTCGCAATGTTGCGGTAGTAGATGGCCCAGTTGGACTCTACCTACACAAGACTTCACCAGATCTTCCACCTCAGGTTGGCGTTCTTGTTTCGCTTGCTAAGGAAGCAGCTGAAGTTGGTAAAGATATTGCGCAGCACATCGCAGCGTTCGCACCTAAGTTTGTGAATCGCGAAGATGTTCCTGCAGATCTCATTGAAAATGAGCGCCGTATCGCCGAAGAAACTGCCCGCGAAGAAGGTAAGCCAGAGGCTTCGCTTTCAAAGATCATCGAAGGTCGCGTCACCGGCTTCGTCAAGGAAGTTTCCTTGATTGAGCAGGCTTTCGCTAAGGATGCGAAGAAGACCGTCAAGCAGATCCTCGATGAGGCAGGAACCGCCGTCAAGGCATTCCACCGTTTCCGCGTAGGTCAGTAAACTAGGCAGAACGAACTTAGCCAAACGATTTAGAAAAGGAGCACCCATGCCCGGTACAAGAGGAACGTATCGGCGGGTGCTCCTTAAACTTTCCGGAGAAGTTTTCGGGGGAGAAAAGGGCATCGGCGTAGATATCGATGTTATGCGCGATGTCGCAAAGCAGATTAAAGATGTTGTAAAAACTGGCGTCCAAATGGCAGTTGTTGTCGGTGGCGGTAATTACTTCCGCGGTGCAGAACTACAGCAAGTCGGTATGGACCGTGCGCGCGCTGACTACATGGGAATGCTCGGAACAGTTATGAACTGTCTTGCGCTCCAAGATTTTCTAGAAAAAGAAGGCGTCGACACTCGCGTACAAACTGCGATCACTATGGGTCAGGTTGCTGAGCCTTACATTCCACGCCGTGCAATTCGCCACCTTGAAAAAGGTCGCGTAGTAATTTTCGGTGCAGGTGCCGGAATGCCATTCTTTACAACCGACACGGTTGCCGCACAACGTGCGCTCGAAATTGGTTCAGAAGCGCTACTTCTTGCCAAGAGCGGAGTCGACGGGGTTTACAGCGCAGATCCAAAGAAGGATTCAACCGCAACTAAGTTTGATGATATTTCCTACGACGAAGTACTTTCCAAATCTCTTGCTGTTGCAGATGCCGCTGCCTTTAGCCTCTGCCGCGAGAACAAGCTACCGATCATCGTCTTCGATCTGATGGCCAACGGCAATATCGCACGCGCAGTACGTGGCGAAAAGATCGGCACTTTAGTTTCTTAACTTTAAAAAGGTTTTCCATAGATTTACCAAAGCTTTACCGAATTAGAGGAGTTAGAAAATGGCAGATGTAGCAAGTGCTCTAACCGATGCACAGAGCAAGATGGATAAGGCTGTTGAAGTTGCTAAAGATGACTTCGCAACGATCCGCACCGGCCGTGCTCATCCTGCGCTCTTTAACAAGATCATGGTTGATTACTACGGTACCTACACACCTCTTTCGCAACTAGCTTCAATTCAAGTCCCAGAAGCGCGCATGGCAATCGTTGCCCCTTTCGACAAAGGTGCGATGGCGAGCATTGAAAAGGCGATCCGCGAATCAGATCT
>JBIIUL010000093.1:0-3947 GCA_044340015.1 Candidatus Planktophila sp. | reverse complement strand
CTGCGCCGATGTAGATCGTTCCATCATCTTCGATTGAGATATCAGCGCCAGTTTCATCTTGGATCTGGTTGATGATCTTGCCCTTAGGCCCGATTACTGCACCGATCTGATCAACTGGAATCTTTACAGAGATGATGCGAGGAGCAAATGGGCTCATCTCATCAGGTGTATCGATCGCTTCATTCATGACATCAAGGATCGCAAGACGCGCTTCCTTTGCTTGGTGAAGTGCGCCAGCAAGAACTGATGCAGGAATACCGTCAAGCTTGGTATCTAGTTGAAGAGCGGTGATGAAATCTTTTGTTCCGGCAACCTTGAAGTCCATATCTCCGAATGCATCTTCTGCACCCAAGATATCTGTCAAAGCAACGTACTCGACCTTGCCATCGACGGTATCTGAGATAAGACCCATTGCAATACCTGCAACTGGAGCCTTTAGCGGAACGCCAGCGTTAAGCATTGCAAGTGTTGATGCGCAAACAGAACCCATTGAAGTTGAACCGTTTGAACCAAGTGCTTCAGAGACCTGACGGATTGCGTAAGGGAACTCTTCGCGAGTTGGAAGAACTGGAACAAGTGCACGTTCTGCAAGCGCTCCGTGGCCAATTTCGCGGCGCTTTGGTGTGCCAACACGACCTGTTTCACCAGTTGAATATGGTGGGAAGTTGTAGTTGTGCATGTAGCGCTTATGGTTTTCTGGGTTCAAAGTATCGAGCTGTTGCTCCATCTTTAACATATTAAGAGTTGTGATTCCGAGAATCTGAGTCTCACCACGTTCGAAGATCGCTGATCCGTGAACGCGAGGAATAACTTCAACTTCTGCAGATAGCGCACGGATATCGCGAAGACCGCGACCATCGATACGAATCTTGTCGCGCAATACGCGCTGGCGAACCAACTTCTTGGTTAGCGAGCGGAATGCTGCAGGAACTTCCTTTTCGCGACCTTCGAAGGCAGCAGAAACTGATTCCTTGGTTGCAGCAGAGATCTCATCGATCTTTGTCTCGCGCTCTTGCTTGCCAACGATAGTTAGCGCCTTAGCAAGATCATCCTTGGCGGCTTTTTCGACTGCTGCGAATACATCATCTTGGTAATCCAAGAAGACTGGGAATTCTGCAGTTGGCTTTGCAGCAACCTTGGCTAGCTTCGACTGTGCTTCGCAGAGAATCTTGATAAATGGCTTTGCTGCATCAAGTCCTTGTGCCACAACTTCTTCAGTAGGAGTTGGTTGACCGTTCTTGATTAGCTCGATTGTCTTCGCTGTTGCTTCTGCTTCAACCATCATGATTGCAACATCGCCATCGCTAATGCGACCGGCAACGACCATATCGAATACGGCGTTTTCAACCTGTGAATGGTTAGGGAAGGCAACCCATTGTCCGTCAATCAAAGCAACGCGAACGCCACCGATTGGACCTGAGAATGGCAGACCTGCAAGTTGTGTAGACATTGATGCCGCGTTGATTGCGATAACGTCGTACATGTGGTCTGGATCAAGCGCCATAACTGTTACAACGATTTGCACTTCGTTACGAAGACCCTTTACGAATGATGGACGCAATGGGCGGTCGATCAAACGACAAGTAAGAATTGCATCTTCTGATGGACGACCTTCGCGACGGAAGAATGATCCTGGGATGCGACCAACTGCATACATCTTCTCTTCAACATCTACTGTCAAAGGGAAGAAGTCGAACTGATCTTTTGGAGTCTTTGAAGCTGTTGTCGCTGAGAAGATCATTGTCTGATCGTCTAGGTAGACAGCTGCGGCTCCTGCTGCTTGACGCGCTAGGCGTCCGGTTTCAAAGCGAATCTCGCGCTTTCCGAATTTGCCGTTATCGATAACGGCTACTGATGACTGAACTTCTTGACCCTCCATGGGTCCTCCTTTTGTTTATGTACCCAGTCCAGGTTCGAAAGGAGCTTTCCAATTAAATGTTAAGTAATGAATCGTCGATCGAAGTTCACGCACAGGGATAAACCTTGCGGAAACCACTACCGAGGACCATTAGCTTTAAAGATTAATGAAAAAGCCAAACTCCCCTGGCGGGTAGTTATTTAATTAGCGGCGAATACCGAGCTTTTCGATAATCGCGCGATAACGATTGATATCTGTCTTAGATAAGTACTGAAGGATGCGACGACGCTGGCCTACGAGCAACAACAGACCGCGACGGTTGTGGTGATCGTGAGGATTGGTCTTCAAATGTGTAGTGATATCTTCAATACGACGTGAGAGCAAAGCAACCTGTGCTTCTGGGCTTCCGGTGTCGGTAGCTGATGAGCCGTACTTTGCAACGATTTCTTTCTTTACTTCTGGTGTTAAAGCCATTTAAGGACTCCTCTTAGTTACCGCCACGACGGCGACCGGTTTTATACACGGTCACTCACTTTGATCGTTGGACTGGTTGGTTGTCGAACAGGGGCAAGGTTACCAGCGGGGCTGCAGATATCGGAAATCGAGCTTTTTAGCCTTCAGTTAACGCTCGCGCGCGATCGCAATCCAACTTCATCTGCGCCAACAACGGCTCGAGGCCATCAAATTTCAAGGTATCACGTAGGCGCCAGCCAAATTCGATTGATGCGCTCTTGTCGTAAAGTTCTAAGCCTTCTTGATCGAGTGCATATGCCTCTACTTGGCGACCGCGCACGCCCTCAAATGTTGGATTGGTGCCGATTGAAATTGCGGCAGGCCAGAAGTTGATTCCGACCGTTAACCAACCTGCATATACGCCATCTGCCGGAATTGTTTGGCCATCAATATTTCCTAAGTTGGCGGTTGGATATCCAATTTCGCGACCACGTTTTTCACCGTGCACAACTACACCATCTAGGCGGTGCGGGCGAGAGAGCAAGGTCCGCGCTTCTTCGACCTTTCCTTCAACGACTAATCTGCGGATGCGAGAAGAAGAAATCGCCTCATTCTCATCTGCTTTAAGATCTTGCACATCAACTGTGAAGTGAAATTTTAAGCCATCGCTAATTAACGAATCAACGCTTCCTGCTGCTTTGTGGCCATAAGTAAAGTTCTTACCGACGATCACCGTTGAAACGCTTAGCTGGCTGACTAGAACATCTTTAACGAAATCTTCTGGAGACATAGCCGCGAATTTTTCGTTGAACTTAAGCACCGCAACTTGGTCAGCGTTATGTATCTTTAAGAGTTCAACACGATCTGCCAAAGTTGTAAGCATCGTTGGCGCACGATCCGGTGCGAAAACCTGCATTGGATGTGGGTCGAAGGTGAGCGCGATAATTGAGCGACCATCGGCGATCTCTTTGGCGCGGTCGAGCAGCAATTGGTGGCCCTTATGGACGCCATCGAAGACGCCAATTACGACGACGCTTCCTGTGCTCATCTGCCTATTATCTCTGAATTAATTCGCCGCTGCAAAAACTGCGATCGGTTTTGCCTTACCGGATTCGTTCTTTAAAAGTGCAATAAGGCGATTATCTGGTGAGAGCGCCGCAAAAATATCTTCACCTGAATTTGAAGGAAGCGGTCTACCGAATGAAAGTTCTGCGACTTCATCTAGCCCGAGCTCGCGGACCGAAAATGTTGCGCGCGCTACATCTGCCAAATCTAAAGTTTTAAACTCTTGCGCCTTGAGCGCTTCGAAGGTAATCGCCTGATCGATTGCAAAACCTGCAACTCGTGTGCGGCGCAGCGCTGACAAGTGGCCACCAACAGCTAATTCACTGCCTAGATCGCGTGCGATCGCGCGGATGAAAGTGCCAGCAGAACAGGTGACATCAATATCAATTTCGATTCGTGAACCGGTACGGCGAATACCTAAAACATTTAGCGCAGAAATTGTGATGGTGCGGGCGGCGAGTTCGAATACTTCGCCGGCGCGCACTCGGTCATAGGCGCGCTCTCCTGCAACCTTTACAGCGGATACCGAACTTGGGCGTTGCTGAATCTCCCCCACCATTTTGGAAAGGCC
>JBIIUL010000018.1:0-15564 GCA_044340015.1 Candidatus Planktophila sp. | reverse complement strand
CTCTCGTTCACGAAACGCTTTCTAGCAGCGCCGAAGCATCCGTTGCCTTCGATGATGTTCTAGATCGACTAGTCGCCCACGCCTTAGACTTAAGTCCACGGATGGGTCAGTTACAGATATCTCGCACAGGCGAGCTCGGCGCACTCGACCCGCGTATTGCAACACCGCTTTCATTAGTTGTAACCGAGCTCATTCATAATGCGTTAGAACACGGCTTGGCCGAATCCGGAAACCATTTAACGATCACCGTGGCGCGTAGCAAAAGTGGAGCGGAGATAACTATCTTTGATGATGGAGTTGGCCTACCAAAAGGTTTTTCACTTGCGGAATCTTCAAACCTAGGCTTACAGATTGTGCGCACCTTAACTGAGAATGAGTTGCGCGGAAATATAGATCTAGTTCGCACACCTTCAGGAACTGAAGCGCGCTTAACTTTTCCAATCTAACTGGATTTGAAACCAACTGGGTTTAAAACCAACTGGATTCGATACTAAATGGAGTTGTTCTGCTCCATCATGCGCGCACGATTACGTGCAGCACGGCGCTTTAGTGCACGGCGCTCATCTTCAGAGAGACCGCCCCAAACTCCAGCATCTTGTCCGCTCTCTAACGCCCAAGCCAAACAAGCATCTTTAACGATGCAGCGGTTACAGACTTTTTTCGCCTCTTCGATCTGAGTTAGGGCGGGGCCGGTATTACCTACGGGAAAGAAGAGCTCTGGATCTTCTTCGCGGCATGCTGATTGATGTCGCCAATCCATGACTTATCTCCTTCTGATAAAAGCGGTGAAAATCAAGACGCAATCAAATCAAGACAAAGTGAGCTCAAAATCTTCTCGCGTAAGTGGACAATTCTCCCTGTTACTCGGTTGATAAACAAGGATGAACGGAAAGAGATTTGGTAAATGAGAGGTGATTTAGGTCGCGTGCCCCCGACAGGATTCGAACCTGTGCACCCGCCTCCGGAGGGCGGTGCTCTATCCCCTGAGCTACGGGGGCGCAGGTAGGCCTAGGTTACCTAACTGAGCGGGAATCGCTATCACCTGAAAGAATGCGCGCTATGGAGATCGCATATTTCGCAACTGGATGTTTCTGGGGCGCTGAAAGGCGTTATTGGAAGATAGATGGAGTAACAAGTACAAGCGTTGGCTATATGGGCGGCACGATCACCAATCCGAGCTATGAAGCAGTTTGTACGGGAGCTACAGGCCATGCCGAAATGGTTTGCGTTGAATTCGACCCTGCAATTGTCACTTATCGCAGATTACTTGAAGAGTTTTGGACAATGCACGATCCAACTTCGCTAAATGCGCAAGGCGGAGATATCGGAACCCAGTACCGCAGCGCGATCTATACGACATCGCCTGAACAAATGGCCGAAGCGCTCGCAACTAGAGATCTATATCAAGATGCGCTCACAGCAGATGGAATCGGCGCGATTGTTACTGAAATTCTTAGCGCCACTGGAGTTGAGTACTACTTAGCTGAGGAGTACCACCAGAAATATCTTGCGAAAAATCCCAACGGATATGACTGCCATTCAAGTACCGGCACCGCCTTTCCTCAAGGAGCGAGCATCTAATGGCGAAAAAAGTTGAAGTTAACGAAGCAGAGTTAAAGGCCAAACTTGATCCGCTTTCATATGAGGTATTGCGTAATGGCGCAACCGAGCGCCCCTTCACAGGCGAATACACCGATAGTGAAACAGTGGGAATCTATCGCTGCAAGGCTTGCAACGCCGAACTCTTTCGCTCAGAAACCAAATTTCATTCTGGATGCGGATGGCCTTCTTTCTATGCGCCTACCGCTGATGATGCGGTAACTTTGATTGAAGACCGCTCGCTCGCGCCAAGAATTCGCACTGAAGTTCGCTGCGCATCTTGCGATTCACATCTAGGCCATGTCTTTGAGGGCGAAGGTTATGAAGTTCCAACTGATCAACGCTGGTGCATCAACTCTGTCTCGATGATTCTGGAAGCCCAATAACCTAAAAACAAGTAACCCAACTCTGCCTCTTGCAACTTAAGGCACCTTTGCCGTACTTTTACATTTCTTGCATTAATTTTTGCAGAAATTTTCAGAAGTTGCGGTGTACTGAGAGGGGGAGTTATGGCTGGAATTAAAGAGATCGCCGAAGAAGCCGGCGTTTCAACTGCGACTGTCTCTCGCGCCCTTCGCGGTTTTCACCACGTCAACGATGCAACTCGCGCCAAGATCGTGGCCGCCGCCGAAAAATTCAACTACCCGATTCCGCAGAGCAATAAACCTTCGACACTAGGACGAACAAATAACATCGGCGTGGTTGCTCCATATATCTCACGTTGGTATTTCGCTCAGGTAATCAGTGGAGCAGAGCAAGCGCTACGTGAGGCTGGCTTTGACCTGCTTCTATATAACTTTAGTCAGATGAAAGGACGAGAACGTCTTTTTCAACATAAACTCCTTAAAGGAAGAGTAGATGCGCTGATTGTTATTAGCTTGCCCCCTACAGAAGAAGAGTTTGATTCCATTCTTAACTTGGGGGTTCCAGTTTCTTTAGTCGGTATGCATCACGCCAAGTGTTCAAGCGTTGCAATAGATGATGTTGCAGCGGCACGAACTGCCACGCAACATTTGGTAAATCAAGGACATAAGAAAATCGGATTAATGTCTGGTCATCCAGATGACCCATTTAACTTTAGCGTTCCTCATGATCGGCGCAAGGGATTTATGCAGGCGCTTTTGGAGAATGGGCTCGCGTGGGATCCATCGCGTGAGGTTCATGGTGATTTCACGATGCAGGCAGCATCAAGAGCGATGGATGATCTTCTCGCCCGTCCTAATCGCCCCACTGCAATTTTCTGCGAATCGGATGAGATGGCATTCGGCGCAATGCAGGCTGCACGTCGACATGGTTTAAAAGTTCCAGATGATCTTTCGATAATTGGATTCGATGGACATGAGATGTCTGAATACACAGATTTAACAACTATCGAGCAACCAGTTCAGTTAATGGGCGAAATGGCAGCGCGCTCGATAATCGAACGGTTAAGAAAACCGAGCGCTGAAACAAATTCACTAGTCCTACCGACAACCCTGGTGGTGCGAAATTCCACGCGCCGCCTTTCGCCAAACTAGTTATAAGTGGCATACTCACACACATGAGCGATCGCCTAATTTCTGCACCATCTCTTGCTGAGTTGCAAACACATCGCAGCGAGAAATGGCGTGGATTTGGGCATGACATCCTTCCGTTGCCTGTTGCCGAGATGGATTTTCCAGTAGCCGAAGGAATTCGCGAAGTATTGTCAGAAATGATTTTGAAATCAGATTTGGGATATCTCGGAGTAATTCCTGAGATGGGTACTTCATTTTCAGCTTTTGCAAAGCGCCGCTGGAACTGGGATGTCGAGCCCACCTTTGTTCGCATTGCAACAGATGTTGGAGTTGCCGTTGTCGAACTACTTCGAGTCTTTGCCAAACCGGGAGATAAAGTCTTAATCAGCTCACCCGTCTATCAAAACTTCTACACCTGGATCAATGAAACCAAAGTTTCCATTGTCGATATTCCTTTTGTAAAAAACGCAGAAGAAGTAGATGCAACTGGTTGGAGCCACGACTGGGCTGGCATTGAACAGGCTTATCAAAGCGGGTTAAAGGTTCATTTACTTTGTAGCCCACATAATCCAATGGGCAAGGTCTACAGCAGAGAAGATTTACTTCGTATTGTTGCTCTAGCGAAAAAACACGACGTCGTAGTTATCTCTGATGAAATTCACGCGCCGCTTACCTTTAAAGAGCAACCCTTTACTCCACTTCTCTCACTTGGTGAAGATGCAGCTGACGTATGTGTCGCCGTGAACGCCGCTAGTAAAGGCTGGAATATCGCAGGCCTGAAGTGCGCAATTATCGTTTCCCAAAGTGCGAAGATGCATGAGAAGTTAAATGAACTTCCACCTGCCTTGCACTATCGCGCTTCCCTGCTTGGCGCCTTTGCAACTGTGGCAGCATTTGAGAAAGGTGAGATTTGGCTGGATTCGGTCTTGGAGCAACTAGATCAAAATAGAAAGCTAATCTCCGAACTTATAAAAGAGAAAATTCCAGCAATTGGTTACACAATGCCGCATTGCTCATATTTGGCATGGCTTGATGTAAGTAAGTTAAATCTTGGGGAAGATCCAGGCGCTGCAATATTGGAGAGAGCGAAAGTTGCCTTCAATCCAGGCCATATCTACGGCGCACTTGGTAAAGATCATGTTCGCCTTAACTTTGCAACAAGCCCTGAGATAATTACCGAGGCTTTCGATCGCATGGCGCGCGCGCTCTAAAATCCGCGATGTCTAGAGATCAGAAATACGATGCCATTGTTGTTGGCGGCGGCCATAATGGATTGGTAGCTGCAACTTATTTGGCTAAAGCAGGTAAGAACGTACTTCTCTTGGAAGGCGCTTCCGAACTTGGGGGAGCAACCACTAGCGTGCGCCCCTTTCCTGAATATGATGCGCGCCTTTCTAGGTATTCATATCTGGTTTCATTGCTACCAGACCAGATAGTTGCGGATTTAGGAATTAACTTTAAAACGCTAGAACGTTCAATTGCCTCTTATACGCCTTATAAAAGCGGTGCTAAAGATGGTGGACTCCTAATCTCTCAAAACTGGGATGACCGAACTGCCGATAGTTTTCGTGAGTTAACAGGTGGCGATCAAGAGGGCAAGAAGTGGCAAGAGTTCTATAACGAGATCGCAGTACTTGCCGAGCGGATTGCCCCATATATGTTGCAACCACTTAAATCTGCCGCTGATTTGAAATCTGAAATTGCTCTTCCTGAAGTTTGGAAGTTCATGATGGAACGACCAATTGGCGAGGTAATTAGAGAGCGCTTCCAGGATGATGTAGTTCGCGGTGTAGCGCTAACGGATGCGCTTATTGGAACTTTCACATCTGCTCAAGATTTACAGGCAAATCGCTGCTTCTTGTATCACTTGATCGGTAACGGCACCGGGCAATGGCGAGTTCCGCAAGGTGGAATGGGCGCCTTTGTTACCGAGTTAAATCGTGTGGCGCTCTTAAATGGTGTAGAAATTGAATTAGATTCTAAGGTTGTCGGGTTAGATTCTGGACCCAGCGGCGTAGCAGTTACTACGTCAGCTGGAGATAAATATGTAGCCACCGATCTCTTATTTGCAGGAGCACCACAAACTCTGGCGAAATTACGTGGCCAAGGCGCTCCTTCATCTCTTGAGGGATCGCAGATGAAAATTAATATGCTGCTATCTAGACTTCCACGATTAAAATCTGGAGTCGATCCAAAGTTGGCTTTTGCGGGGACCTTCCATGTCAACGAGACATATTCACAGTTAGAAAACGCCTATCAAGTTGCAAAGCGTGGTGATATCCCGAGTGAACTACCACTTGAAATGTATTGCCATACTTTGACCGATCCAACAATTCTTTCGCCAGAGTTAAGCCAACGTGGATTCCACACCTTGACCCTCTTTGGCTTACACACACCAGCTGCGCTCTTTGACGCAGATCCAAGTGGAGCAAAAGATGCGGCCAAGAGCGCTGCGATTTCCAGCTTAAATCAATATTTAGAAGATCCAATCGAATCTGTACTTGCTGTCTGCAGCGATGGTTCACTTGCCATCGAAGTAAAATCTCCTATAGATCTCGATAACGATCTTGGCTTGCCGCGCGGAAATATCTTCCACCGTGATTTAGATTTCCCATTTTTAGATGGAAACGAACTCTCTGCGCTTAACTGGGGATCTGAAACTGATGATGCCCACATATTTTTGGCCGGTGCTGGCGCGCGACGCGGCGGTGGCGTGAGCGGTATCGCTGGCCATAATGCTGCGATGGCAGTGCTGGCAAAGGATTAGGCTTAGCCCATGAATCTAGATAAAGGGTTAAGCCCCGAGACGATCGCAATTACCGCCGGCCGTCCGGCAGTTGGTCCAGATAGCGCGTTAAATCAGCCGATCTCACTTAACTCAACTTTTGTTGCAGGTGGAGCAGTTGGTTATGGACGTTACGGAAATGAAACTTGGTTAGCGCTAGAAGAAGCGATCAGCGCGCTAGAAGGTGGGCGAACTCTCGCCTACTCATCTGGAATGGCTGCAGTGACCGCAGTCTTTTCGACTCTTCCAGTTGGAGCAAAGGTAATCGCTTCCAATCAAGGCTATTCCGGCACGATGACTCTTCTAAATAACTATGCAACAGCAAATCGCTTAAAGGTTTCCTTCGTATCAGTGACAAATACTTCTGAAGTTATCAATGAGCTGCCAGGTGCGACTCTTCTCTGGATCGAATCTCCAACGAATCCTGGCCTTGAGGTTGCAGATCTTCCCTCACTTATAAAGGCTGCTAAGGAGAAAGGCGTATTAGTTGCGGTAGATAACACCTTTGCTACTGCGCTAAGTCAACAACCACTTGCCCTTGGAGCAGATATCGTCATGAACTCTGTGACCAAGTATTTAGCAGGGCATAGCGATGTTGTTCTTGGCTCACTGAGCACTACAGATGCGGCGCAGTTTAAAACTTTAGAAGATGCGCGCAAATTTAATGGATCTATTCCAGGCCCATTTGAAGCTTGGCTGGCGCTGCGCGGTATTCGCACCTTCCCACTGCGTTTCCAGAAGTCATGCGAAAACGCTCTTGAACTTGCAAAACGCCTGAGCGCGCACCCATTGGTCAAAGGCGTTAGGTATCCAGGTTTGCCAACTGATTCGCAACATGAAAAAGTGAAAGCCTTTATGAAAAGCTTCGGAGCAATAGTCTCATTCGAGTACGTTGGCAGTGCAGCAAGCACGGATAAAGTCTGCGCATCTTCCAAGATTGTTACTTATGCAACCAGCCTCGGTGGAGTTGAATCTCTGTGGGAACGACGTCGTCGCTGGCCAATCGAAAGCGCTAGCGTCCCAGAAACTCTGATCCGTCTCTCTGTAGGTTGCGAGAACGTTGAAGACCTTTGGACGGATATCGACTCAGCGTTGCAAGCCGCTAAATAAGGAAATTCTTCGCGTTAGGTAGTATTTTTAGGTTATGAAATTCTTCCGCAGAGCGTTGGCCTTCTTTGCCATCCTTGCTGTTGCTTTTCGCGCGGTAGGCAGTTTTCTCTCCTGGGCACAGCGCCAGGAAGATGCTCCAGCAGATGCCTGGATCGATGAAGATGAGGATGAATTAGAGGATGCATAAGTGAGCGCTACTGAATACATCCCTGGCACATGCAATATTGGCGGGGGAGAGCTCACTCGCCGCCGCGTAGTTGCACTTATCGGCTTAATTCTCACTTTATCTTCGGCGGCGACTTTGATCTCTACCGATGCAAGCCGTCAATCTCGCATTGGAATTTTCTTGCCGGCACTTGTCATGTCAGTTGGTTGGGTGCAATCACGGAAACGCTTCTGTCTGGCTTATGGATTTGCCGGAACCTTCAACTTCGGATCACTTGGAAAACTCTCGAAGGTATCAGATCAAGTAGCGCGGGCAGCAGACCGAAAAACTGCGATTAAGATCTTGGCACAGAGCTCACTCTATGCGCTGCTGATCACGTCAGCGCTAGTAGCGCTACCTCTTTAATATTATTATTTTCTATCCTAGCCCTATCCAAAGTAAGTATAAAGTGGAATGGTTGTAATTACAAAGTAGCTACATAGGGAGCGAATATGAAAATTGTTATTCATGCCCGTCACGCCGAACTCGCTGAAGATTTTCGCGAGATCGCTCAAGAGAAGTTAACTAGCATGGAGAGATTTAGCGTCACAATTGATCGCGTTGAAGTTGAGATATTGCATGAGCAGAATCCACGCCAAGGAAAACATGCACATCGCGTAATTTTAACTTCTCATGGATCAGGGCCGCTGATGCGAGCAGAAGCAGCCGAATTCAATGATCTTGCGGCATTTGATGCAGCGATAAAAAATTTTGAACTACAAATTCGTAAGCATCATGAAAAATCAAAGAGCCACAATCGCGAAACCTTACGAAATAAGCCCCTTGCAGATGAAGGCTAATTCGAGCCAGGGCTTGGCGAAATACCAGATTGTGGTTTCTTACCCTTCTCCATACGCGGTCCTTTAGCGGGTGGAGTTGGTTGAACTGGTGGAGGTCCTAGCGCTTCGATCGCGGCATCTCTAATTGCAGTCGCTGCAATAACCGCGCTCTGCTTTGTAACTGCACTTCGACGTTTCTGGAGTTGGGTTTGACCGGGTGCGCTCAATGATTTTGCCTCAGAAAAAGCTTTATCAACGCTCTCCTTAAAAGCCTTATTTATCGCCCGTCTGGCAGCCTCGTAAGCCTTTACCTCTTCATAAAATGTTCTTTGGTCTTGCTTAAATTTCTCCATTGCAGATTTAAAGTCTTTACCTACTTCACTTTGAGCTGGAGAGTTTGCATTCTTATTATCAGCGCTGGCTAATGGAGTAGCTAAAAGTGAGAAGGCAATGGCGAGAGCAGTTATTGATGTAGTTCTACTCTTTTTCACAGATCGCCACTTTCTAGAAAGTTACCTTTGTTGATTAGCCCCAAGTATCAAGGCTAATTTTGTGAAATTTCGGTGAAAACACCGTTATTGAGCAAATTTTTAATTGAGGCTTGGCTATTTCTACGCAAGCATGAAAGGCTTAGCGCATGGCTGAGATGATTTTAATCGTAGATGATGAAGCCGGAGTTCGCGAGTTGTTGGGTGATGCCCTGCGCATCGCTGGGTTTGAGACATCTACCGCCTCCGATGGAATGTCGGCGCTGACTGCGATTCGCAATAAGAAGCCAGATCTCTTAATCATCGATATCAATATGCCACTAATGGATGGTTTTGAATTAGTTGAAAGGCTCCGTTCTACCGGAGATAACACCCCTGCCTTAATGCTTAGCGCTCGAGCCGACCGCGCAGATGTTACGCGTGGTTTAACTCTTGGCGCAGATGATTATGTGACAAAGCCATTTGGATTAGAAGAACTTCTCCTACGAGTAAAGGCAATTTTGCGCCGCTCACAGATCTCCACATCAAGCAGTGCGGATCTAATCTGCGGTCCAATTAAGTTAGATGAGGCAAGCCACACGGTAACTTTTGCTGATGAGTTAGTTGATCTCTCTCCAACTGAATTTAGGCTCTTGCAAGTTTTAGTCGAGAATAAGAATCGAGTGCTTAGCAAGAGCTTGTTACTTGATGAAGTATGGGGAATTACCTTTGAATCCGAGAGCACCGTTGCTGATACCTACATCTCCTATCTACGCAGAAAATTACATCGTGATGGTTTTGAGGGTATTAAGACGATCCGGGGCGTTGGTTTTGTAATTCAGGAGCCAAAGCCAGAAGCTAAAGCCTGAGCAAAAGTAAGAATGAAAAAATCCAGCAGTAAGTTTGCAGTAATTTCAATAATTGTTACAACGGTACTTTCCACCCTGATTGGGGGGTATGCAACCCTTGCAGCCAGAAGTGAAAATTTAGCGCAGATTGATCAATCCCTACAGAAAGTCGTAACCAGAGTTAACGCCTTTCCATCAGAAGCGATTTCAGCAGCGATCTTAACGATTGAAGATGAAAGTTTGGATTTAACTTTATCTCTAGTTACGCAAGAAGGTGATGAGACGATAATCAACGAGTCGAAGTTGATTTATCCTGGCATGACCGACCTTGCTCTGGTGCGAAAGGGTTTGGCGGGAGCGGTAACTGCGGAAATATCTACAGAATTTCGCTTCCAATCAACGGCAATTGCTGGTGGCGATTATCTAGTTATCGCATCTTCACTCGATGATTTAAACAAGAATTTTCAATCCAATCTTAAGAACCTGGGTTTATTTACTGCCGTTGCAGATGCTCTAGCGATCCTCTTCTCCATTTACTTTCTGCGCCGACATAACCGCGGTTTAGATGCTCAAGCCCTGCAACGGATGCAGAGATTTCTAGGAGATGCCTCGCACGAGTTAAGAACTCCGCTGACCGTCATTAAGGGCTACAACGAGATGCTTAGTAAGGGTCAATTCACAGAAGCACCCGATCAAGCTCGAGCATTTTCTAGAGTTAGTTCTGAAATTGAGCGGATGGAAAGCCTGATCCATGATCTCTTACTTCTTGCCGAACTCGGCGAAAGCAGACCAGTAAATTTCACTGAAGTAGATTTCGACGAACTCGTTAAAGCTCATCTCCATGATTTTCAGGTTCTAAATAAGTCTCGCACGATAACCACCTCAATCCCTGATGATGTTTTCGTTCAGGGCTCGCGAGAACATCTCAATCGCTTAATTCAAAATTGCCTCTCAAACATTGTTCGCCATACCCCAGTTGATGCGCCGGTTTCAGTATCACTTCGCAATATTGGAAAACGCGCTGAATTAACTATTGAAGATGGCGGGCCAGGTCTGCCTGAATCTGCTTATGGAAGTGAGATAAAGGCGATGAATAGATTTGATCCTTCGCGCTCCCGAGAAAGTGGTGGTTCAGGCCTAGGTCTGAGCATCATTGCAGCGATCGTTTTGGAACATCACGGAGAACTTGAATTAAGTAAGAGTCGATTAGGTGGCTTGGCAGTTACAGTCAAGGTACCGATTTAACTTAACCTGTCGGAACCGATAATTACGGTACTTTAATTACATGGCTACACCGCTTGCTGAAGCGCTCAACGAAATAGCAGAGCGGCTCAGTAATTCAGATAACTTTGTCCGACTCGTTCTCTCGGGCCGTAGACGCAATATGCAGACACCAAATGAACGAATCGATGTTAAGCCAGTATTAATTAAAGGTGAAATTAAATATCAGGTAGCCCAGAGCGATGGGCGAGCAATGACGACAAAGAATTACTCTCCTCAAGAATTTCTAAAACTAGGTCTTCTAGAGGCTGGCTTTGCCAATATCCACCTTGAAGAGAGGGAGCAATCAATTTCCCTTCGAATTACCAAGAAAGGAGAGGCGTTGCTTAACCGTGCGCGCGGTGAATTTACCGCAGATCTTTCACACGATCGCAATAAGAGCAGGTTGCTTGATCCGGCAGACCCTTTCTTAATCGAAATTGGGATCTCAGATTCTGGCGGAAAAATTAAGGCCAGCAAAAATGATAAGTATTTACAAGTGGAAGAGTTTCTTCGAATATTAATTCCTTCTCTGAATTCAGCAATCGAAGCTGGGCATATAGAAAAACCAGAAACAAATAAACCTTTGACTATCGTAGATCTGGGTTGTGGCCATGCTTACCTAACCTTTGCTGCTCATCAATACCTACGAAATGAAGGAATTGCGGTCAAGGTAATCGGTATTGATATTCGAGAAAGTGCGCGAATTAGAAATAATGAGATTGCAAAGAAGCTAGGTATTGCAAACTCGATTGAGTTTAGAGCTGAAGAAATTTCGGAGACGACCCTGAAGAGCGCTGACGTCGCTATAGCTCTACACGCCTGTGATACCGCAACTGATGATGCTCTTGCCTGGTCAGTTACAACCGGTGCCAAACTTGTTTTGGTTGCGCCATGTTGCCATCACGATATTCAAGCCCAGATGGTTGAGATTCCTGAACCTTGGTCGATGATTACCAAGAACGGAATCATGAAGGAGAGACTGGGTGATTTGATAACCGATGGATTGCGGATACAGATCATGAAGTTATCTGGCTATCGCGTGGAGGCGATTGAATTTATCGGGGGAGAGCACACCCCACGAAATTTGATGATTCGTGCAGTAAAGACAGGTGCAGTTGCCGATTCTTCAGAGCAGAATCGATATCAAGAGATGCTCTCGCTCTGGAAAGTTAAGCCTGCGCTAGCAGCCCTTATCAACCGTTAGACTTACTCGCATGTCCAAAGTGCTTGCATCTCTTCCAGTCGGCGAAAAAGTCGGCATCGCATTCTCTGGCGGCCTAGATACTTCGGTTGCCGTTGCGTGGATGCGCGATAAAGGTGCGATTCCATGCACTTACACAGCAGATCTCGGCCAATATGACGAGACCGATATCGACTCAGTTCCAGTTCGTGCAAAAGAATATGGCGCTGAGATATCACGACTCGTAGATTGCAAAACTTCCTTAGTTGAAGAAGGTCTAGCGGCGATCGCCTGCGGTGCATTTCATATCCGCTCTGGCGGCAAGCAGTATTTCAATACAACCCCACTCGGCCGTGCAGTAACTGGCACCTTATTGGTTCGCGCCATGTTGCAAGATTCAGTTGAAATTTGGGGCGATGGCTCTACCTATAAAGGCAATGATATTGAGCGTTTTTACCGTTACGGTTTATTAGCTAATCCAAATTTAAGAATTTATAAGCCCTGGTTAGATGCTGACTTTGTTCGCGAGCTAGGTGGCCGTAAAGAAATGTCACAATGGCTAGTTGCGCACAACTTCCCATATCGCGACAGCGTGGAAAAAGCTTATTCAACTGATGCCAATATCTTGGGCGCAACGCATGAAGCGAAAGATCTTGAAAACTTGGATGTCTCAATTGAGATCGTAAATCCAATTATGGGAGTCGAGTTCTGGGATTCCTCAATTTCAATCGCATCTGAAGATGTAAAGATCCAATTTGTACAGGGGCGCCCAGTTGCAATTAACGGAAAAGAGTTCAGCGACGTTGTAGAACTTATGACAGCCGCTAATGAAATTGGCGGTCGCCACGGATTAGGTATGGCTGATCAGATCGAAAACCGAATTATTGAAGCAAAGAGCCGAGGCATTTACGAAGCTCCAGGTATGGCGCTGCTATTTATCGCTTACGAGCGTTTGCTAAGTGCAATTCACAATGAAGACACAATTGCTAACTACCACACAGAAGGTCGCCGCTTAGGTCGCTTGCTTTACGAAGGTCGTTGGTTGGATCCACAATCTTTGATGCTGCGAGAATCTTTGCAACGTTGGGTGGCATCTGCTGTTACAGGTGAAGTAACAATTCGCCTGCGTCGCGGAGATGATTTCTCGATCATCGACACAACTGGGCCGGCGCTTAGCTACCATCCTGAAAAATTGTCGATGGAGCGCACTGAAAACGCCGCTTTTGGTCCGGTTGATCGAATTGGTCAGCTGACAATGCGCAATCTCGACATTGCAGATACTCGTGCCAAGCTTGAGATGTACCGCGATCAAGGCCAACTTGGTTCTGGAGAATTTAAGTTGATTCAAGAAATTGGCGAAGGAGAAAAGAAGTAATGAAGAAAGTATTAGCCCTATTTGCCGTTTGTACCCTATTACTAACTGGATGTGGAGATAAAGAAGTGAGCGCTTCATCAGATAACTTGCCAACCGTCACAACTAATCAAGGAGAAGCGCCAACAATTGGGGCTCCCGCCGGTAACCCACCAACTACCTTGGTAACAAAAGACATAATCGTTGGCACTGGTGCGCAAGCGCTTCCAACATCAACCATGACCGTGCATTACACACTTATGACCTGGTCAAATGGTCAGTTAATCGAATCTTCTTGGAACAGTGGATCACCTGCCACATTCCCATTGGCTAATGTGATCGTTGGTTGGCAGCAAGGTATTCCGGGAATGAAAGTTGGTGGACGACGTCTGCTAGTTATTCCACCTGATCTAGGTTATGGAGCACAAGGCGGCGGACCTATCGGACCGAATGAAACTCTAATCTTCGTGGTCGATGCGATCGGTGTTGCATAAACGCAACGTACGACAATCTTTATGCAAGATTTTATTGCACTCATTAGTAAACTTGCATTAAGATCTACAGATGCTAGACATGCAGACAATAGATATTTGGCAGCAGTTAACTGTCGTTATTGATGCTGCAATAGCCGCTGTTCTTGGTTCGATTATCGGTTGGGAGCGCGATCGCGCCGGAAAATCTGCCGGTCCTAGAACGATGGCCCTTGTCGGTTCATCTTCTGCAGCAATTGTCGCTGTTGGCGCGGTACTTGGCGTCGATGCAAGTTTTGGAGACCCAACACGCGCGCTGCATGCAGTGATCACCGGAATTGGTTTCCTGGGAGCTGGCTTAATATTTACAAATCGAAGTGGTGGCACTCAAGGGGTAACCACAGCGGCAACTGTCTTTGCAACTGCCGCCATGGGAGTAGCCGTTGGCCTCGGTTTTCAGGTCGCAGGCCTTGGACTTACGATAATTATTCTGGCGATTCTGAGATCCACCCAGGTCCTAGAAGCAGTGCCTCGCCGGAACGAGTAATTATCTCATTTCTATAACATTAAAAAAATATTACATTTTCAGTAAAAGATGTTTGACTAGGCGACTGGGTAGGCATAGGTTCTAGCCTAGAAATGGGGTAAAGCCCCACTTCATTTATCTGAATTCGGGGGAAATCAGTGTTTAAATCAAAGTTAATGAAATCAGCTATCGTCGCTGTAATGGCAACCTTTGCTATCAGCTCGACAATTCAAAGTGCACCTGCCGCAACAAGCACAATTGAGCTACATATTTCAGCAGATACAAATATTCAGACTCTCTGGAATACGGTTTTCATTCCAGCATTTGAAAAGGAATACCCAAATTACAAAGTCAACGTGACTTTCGACCGTAACGGACTCCGCGAGACTCAGCTAATTGCGAGAATTACAGCCGCTAAAGCTACCCGCCGTGATCCACAGGTTGATCTTATTGATGGCGCAGCCGCGGTAACGGTATTGAGCGCAGCGAACCTTCTCTACCGCCCAAGTCCAACGCTTATGCCAAACCTTAAAGATGTAAATAAGCTTCTAATCAAGCAGGCACAAGGTGGCATCCCTTACCGCGCCTCAACAGTGCTTCTTGCTTACAACTCAAAGACTGTAACCAAGGTCCCTAAGACTCTTGATGAACTTCTAGCTTGGATCAAAGCCAACCCAGGCAAGTTCACCTACAACGTTCCATCAGGTGGCGGTTCAGGCAACTCATTCGTACAGACAGTTGTGGATATGAATCTAACTCCTGAAGAGCGAGTCAAAATGTCACTTGTTGAAGATAAGGAAATCCAGAAAAAGTGGGCAAAGGGCCTTGAGACTCTGCGCGAACTCAATAAGTTCACCTATGGCAAGAACGGTACATACCCAGCAAATAACAACGCAACGCTTAATCTGCTAGAAACAGGTGAAGTTGATATGGGTACCGTTTGGTCAGATATGTTTGCATCACGAAAGGCCGCTGGAACGATGCCAGCACATATTCGTGTGGTCCCAATCAAAAATCCATCCCTCACGGGCGGACCTGCAGTACTTGGAATCCCTAGCAACGGTAAGAACCGAACCGGCGCACGTTTGCTTGCAAACTTCGTACTTTCACCAGCCATGCAGAATGCAATTATGTCTGGCGATCTGAAGGGTATTCCAGTATTAAACGGCAAGCGTCTAGATCAAAAGTTATTTGAGAATTTTAAGGATGTAGATATCACCGATATGCGCGCTCCTTACTTCTCAGTTAACAATAATGAACTAAGAAGCCAATGGTCGCTCAACGTTCCAGGTAAGTAATTACTTGAAACTGAAATCTAAGTTACAAATCTCGAGAGGTATTTGTGGCGACAACTAGCCTTGTTGCCACGAAGGAGGGCTTTGCGGAGGTAAAAGTCGCAAAGCCCTCCACTCTCGGGTTTTTTATGGCGTTACCACCAGTCTTGGTAATTATTCTCTTTGTTGGCGTTCCTATAGCTATTGCCTT
>JBIIUL010000092.1:0-4146 GCA_044340015.1 Candidatus Planktophila sp. | reverse complement strand
TCTATGACAATTACATCGACATTATTTGATTTACTTGCGCGAAAGTCGGCTAACTGATCAAGTAGTTCGACGATAGAAACGGCTTCGTTAAAAGTTGGAATAAGTAGCGCAATCTTTATTGTCATCGCAATACCCTTTTGCGCATTCCAATTGCGAAGATGAGCGAAGCAAATAGAACGAGAAGTGGGGCCAATCCCCCTAGACGATCAGCCAACGTATGATGGTTGGAAATTTTTAGATCTCCAGAGATCGAAGTTGAGATGTTTTCCGGTGTCTGAGATATCACAGCGCCATTATTGTCGATAAAGGCAGAGATACCTACGGTAGAAACGCTAAGAATCTCGCGAGAATGCTCAACTGCACGGATTCTAGTAATCGCTAATTGTTGGGCGCTTTCGGCGGTATTTGCAAAGGTTGCGCTATTTGTCTGCACAATAATTGCACCCGATCGATTCGCACTTTCACGAACTAAACCATCGTTAATAATCTCGTAGCAAATGATCGGCGCAACCTGATAACCATCAATTTCATGCGAGACAAAGCCCTGACCAGGCTTGAAATCATTCACCGACTTTGCATATGGCGATACAAACTCGGCTAATTTCCGTAGCGGCATGTACTCGCCGAAAGGGGTTAGGTAGCGCTTAATGTATGTCGATTCAACTTCTCCAAAGGTGTCATACATGACAGAGGCATTTGCCGGTGATCCTTGTTCTGTAAGAACTACGCCTGCGATCAGCGGGATATCGATCTCTTCAACCAACGTTTTAATATCTGCTAGAACTTCGGGGTAACTCCGCGGGTCAATGTCAATTGCATTCTCTGGCCAGACAACTGCATCATATTTTTGCTTCACAAGTTCGCGTGTTGTATCGCGATGCAGGTAGAAGACCGCCTTAGCTCGCGAGTTGAACTCAAGACCCACTGAAGGTGTATTTCCCTGAATCGCTATCAGAGAAATCTTCTCTGTCGTAGTTGGATTGGTCGGTAAGAAGGTAACGATTAGAAAACCAACTCCGACGAGAACGAGCGCCCGAACTTTAAGGCGAGTTAAGGCCAGCGCAGAAAGTAAGGTCGCAAAGCTAAGGAGCAGTACTCCCCCAATCGAAACTAGTGGAAGAAGCGGTGATTCAACTTGGCTAAAGGCGATTCTGGTCCAAGCGAATCCACCAAATGGAAAACGTGCTCGTAACTCTTCACAAATGAGAAAGGTAAGGAGTACCCAACGAAGCGAGCCGGTTTTGCGATAAACCCAACCAACTGGAAGATAGAAAGCGGCTTGCAGCAAAGTGAGCAAGAGCCAAGGTAGCGCCCCAACGTACTTACTACTCCAATGAAGAACTATGCCGTTAAGAACTGCACCGAAGATAAATGAAGCTAGTACCGGACTTTTATTCTTCGATAGCCCTCGAAAGAAAAGTGCGTAACCAACGAGCGCGAGATACCAAAGCCCTATAGGTTCAAAAGCTGCACTTACTAGGAGTGCGGAAGGTAGCAGGATCACCATTTGAGTGCAGAGATCAACCGATCAACGCTTGCGCCAAGTCCGTAGCGTTCCTTGATCTCATAAATCTTTGAAAGATCCGCTGGTTTAGTAGGCATCGAAATATCGAGCTGTGGCAGCGCGACATCTCTTGCGCAGTTGACCAAAGTCGGTGCGATCTTTAAATAATCTGCGCCTTCAATTATCTTCTTGGCAAGGGCTGGTTTTAAAGATGGATGGGCATCGCGAGCTCCTTGCTGGACTTCATCAACGTCCGCAAAGTTATTTGCTATCAACGCTGCACCTTTCTCGCCAATTCCCTTAACGCCAGGCAAACCATCCGAAGGATCGCCTCTAAACATCGCAAATAAGGCGTAACGATCACCGGGAATCGCATACTTGCGAGATATCCACGCTTTATCAACTAGATCATGCTGAGATAAACCCTTTGCTAAATAGACGACTTTTACATCACGCTTGTCATCGACTAACTGAAAGAGATCTCGATCTCCAGTAACAATTCGAGTCGGTCCAGGTTCTTTAACGGCAAATGTCGCCATTACATCATCGGCCTCATAGTCATCTACACCGACCATCGGAATTCCAAACTCATCAAGCAGATCTAACAAGATGGGAATCTGCGGAGTAAGTAAGTCGGGTTCTTCTTCACCTTCGCCATCTTCTTCCAAACGGTTGGCTTTATAGTCAGGAAAAATATCTACTCGCCATGACGGGCGCCAATCCCCTTCAATACAAGCCACGATGCGATTTGGTGAGTACATGCCAATTAGACGTGCTGTCATATCGAGGTATCCACGTATCGCATTCACGGGTGTTCCATCGGGAGCCAACAAGGTATCTGGCATTCCGTAGTAAGCGCGGTACCAAAGCGAGGCGCTATCAAGGAGCATCAAAGTCATAGGTCATCCACCATATATGAAACAACGCCGCGATCTAAACGCTTAATCGCCTCACGACAAACTGGACGTAACTTCTCGCTAGCACCGGCGATCTGCATAAGTAGATCCATCAACTGCTTGGCTGAACGAACAAAATCACCCACCGACATATCCGATCCCTTTAGAACATTGGTCAGTGAATTTCCCTGTGCCCAACGGTAAGAGATATAGGCAAAACCAAAATCAGGTTCTTTCTGGGTCTTCACATCGAACTCGTTCTCGATATCTTCAAGTTTGCCCCAAAGTTTAGTGATCTCAACGAGTGCGTTAGTGACGTTTTGATGTGGCATCTTTGGTGCATATTCGTCGCGAGATCTTGATTGAAAGATCATGCATGAGACAACAGATAAAAGTTCTGGAGCCGATAACTCATCGAGGATTCCATTACGAATTGTTTCGGTTAGAAGAAGATCTGATTCTGCGTAAATCTTGGCAAGGATCTTGCCCTGTGGAAGCGGCTTCTCCCCCTCGATATAGCCGAGATGGGTCAATACATCACAGATGCGATCAAAGGTCTTAGCGATTACGTGGGTACGGTTCTCGACTCTTCCACGCAAGCCTTCGGATTCGCGATGTAAGCGCTCTGCGCGTTCCGCAAAGCGGGCGTGCGTTTCGCGATCGTTACAGGAATGGCAGGGATGAGATCGCGTGCTGCGGCGCAAGCCATCAATTTCATTTTCCATATGTTGACGCTGACGATTATCAAAAGTTTTACGGCCATCACGTTTGGAGAGCAACTTCTCTAACTCTTTAATCTCACTTCGCAATCTGGCATAACTTTCGAAGTCACCTAAGTGGCACTCGGCGCTAGCCATTAACTCAAGTCGCGCAGTTTCATTCTTCTTAATTTGCTTAACCAAGCCAACTACAGCGCGATCTGCCTGGAACTGCGCAAAGGAAGATTCCAAACTTCCGTGGGCTCGCTCTCTACCAAATCGTGCGATCAGATTTATAGCCATGTTGTATGTCGGAGTAAATGAAGATCGCAACGGATAGGTTCTAGTTGATGCCAAGCTCGCCGCCATCGCTGAATCCACCGTAGGTGACCATTGCACAACGGCATTTCCTTCAATATCGATACCGCGTCTACCTGCACGTCCGGTTAACTGGGTGTACTCCCCCGGTGTAATTGGTACATGCGCTTCACCATTCCATTTAGTTAACTTATCCAGAACCACTGTTCGCGCCGGCATATTGATACCTAGCGCTAGAGTTTCGGTGGCAAAGACTGCTTTAACTAAGCCGCGCTGAAAGAGATCTTCGATCGCGTTTTTAAATGAGGGAAGTAAACCGGCATGGTGCGCGGCTATGCCACGTTCCAGAGCAGTGATCCATTCGCGATACCCAAGCACCTCTAGATCTTCTTCAGGCAAGTTAGCGGTGTAACGTTCGGCAGTTTTGAGAATCTCAGCACGTTCTTCAGTATTTGTTAACTTAATTCCGGCCGCTAGACACTGCTTTACTGCGGCATCGCACCCCATCCGAGAGAAGATAAAGGTGATGGCTGGTAATAAATTCTCACGCTGCAACTTTTCAATTATTTCTGGGCGCGATAAACGCGATTCTGAGGCTCCCCATTGCTCACGGCGGTGGCGCGGGATCTTTACCTTTCGCATCGCCTCGCGTTCGGCAGCCAGGATCTCAGGATTTACCTTGCCAGGGCTTGAAAACAAGTCAATCAGAGATGAGTTGATCAAGATATGT
>JBIIUL010000091.1:0-4169 GCA_044340015.1 Candidatus Planktophila sp. | reverse complement strand
TCTTCCCAACTTTGTGCGTGATCTAAATCTGAGAGAGATGCTGATCTTCGACATCCAGGGAATCGGCAGGTGCGATCTCGCGCAATTAAGAAATCTTTCAGCGCTTGCGGTGGTTCATAACTTTCCCGGCCAAAATCTAAAAGATTTCCAGTCTGTGGTTCGGTGATAAATCGTTTCCAATTTCCATCGGAAGCTAACTCACGAGCAACTGATGCAGGAATTGCCCCGTAACCATTCAACTGTCCAGGGTTTTCCGCAAGACCGAGCAGCGTCGGAAGATCGATTGTGACGTTAATCGAGATCGGACGGCGATGAGGTGTAACAGGAGAAGCAGAAAGTGATGCTGCAGCGATTGCTGTGAGTGCATCTGCGCGCTTCATATCTGTGCTTCTTGCATCTTTAGCGCTAACAGAGCCGTCTCTATTTTGAATATCTGCGCTAGCCAAACGGATAAAGCTCTCGATCGCATTCATTACAACCTGCGCATCTGCAGCAGGCAGGATTGCTACGACTGTAGACATGCCATCGCTATCGTTATAGCAAGAGACTCGACGTGTATCTCGGGCGCGAGCGACTGTATCTTCAAAAGTATCGGGAGCGATCCGCGCTAGCGATGTGCGGACTTGGCTAGCAACTTGCGCCGGAGTGTGGAATTCGGCATGCGCGATTGCACGCTGTTCCACTTCGAAAATTTGGAATTCGGTTAGCCCATCACGAATCGCGGCAGCAGTCTCTTTCGCAATTACATTTGCATGAGCAAGTGAAATATCCCCGGTTGCCAAAGCAGAGCAAGTATTCGGAAGATAGTTAACCAACGTACGTGCAACATCTATGCGAGATTGCGCAGTTCCTGCAGAAAGGCGCAACGCGGTAGAAACATCTTCACGTTCGGCCTCATCAACGCCAAAGAATGGTTCTTGACCGTTTGCAACGCTCGGATCATTTCCGGCGACAGCAATGATTGCCCGTTGCATCAGAGCCTGAAGCCAAGCGGTTTGGCGTTCTAACGCCGTTAAATAATCGATGCGCGAACTCGGAGAAAGTTTGCCTGGATCGATGGCAACTAATTCGGAGAGAGTCTTGATCCCTGGCATGGAATTTAAAAGTTCAGCAACTTTGCTTGTTAAATCTAGATTCGAAGCTAGAGCCTGAGATTGGCAGTCCTGCTCAAATGTTTTTACATCCAACGGCCCAGTAGACGTTGAGATCTCGGCGGCGGTGGACATGAGCAGATAATCGTTCGCGGGGCTGACAAAGTTAGGCTCATTGAGCGCTTTATCCACATAATTGTGAAGATAACTTTAAGTTGCAGGTAGTTGAACTTTCAACTAAAATCAGGCTCACGAACAAGGAGCAAAAATGCCAGCAGTTACCGTCAGTGACATCACCGTTCTACCTCGCGTCACCGATGCGCCAAATTCACGCGCCCGTCGCGTAAAGAGCATCACGACCGCGCCACAAGGTTTTGAAGGTGAAGGCTTTCCGGTCCGTCGCGCATTTGCTGGCGTTGACTTGTCAGAACTCGATCCATTTATTCACTTAGATCAAATGGGTGAAGTTGAATACGCCCCAGGTGAACCTAAGGGAACCCCATGGCACCCACACCGCGGATTCGAAACAGTTACATACATTATTGATGGAATCTTTGATCACAAAGATAGCAACGGCGGCGGCGGAACAATTTCAAACGGTGACACACAATGGATGACCGCCGGCGGCGGAATCTTGCACATTGAAACTCCACCAGAGCATTTGGTAATGAGCGGTGGTTTATTTCATGGTTTCCAACTTTGGGTAAATCTTCCTGCGGAAAAGAAATGGCTACCACCTGCCTATCAAGATGTGCGTGCAAACGATGTTGCACTTTTATCTAGCGCAGATGGTGGATCACTCATTCGCGTTATTGCAGGAGAACTCGATGGTCATATTGGTCCCGGCACAACACAGACACCAATTACTTTAATTCACGCAACTGTTGCACCTGGTGCAGAGCTTCGCTTGCCATGGCGCAAGGATTACAACGCACTTGTTTACACAATTTCTGGCCATGGTTTTGTCGGCGATGAAAACCGTCCGGTGCAGATGGGACAGCTAACAGTCTTCGGCGATGGTGATTCAATCGTTGTTCGCGCTGCAAATAACCAAGAAACTCGTTCACCAAACCTTGAACTATTTATTCTCGGTGGCCAACCAATCAAGGAACCTGTTGCTTGGATGGGGCCATTTGTAATGAATACCAAGCGCGAAGTACTGCAAGCATTCGAAGATTTCCAGAAAGGTTTACTTGGCTCAATTCCTGCGATTTATAAGGAAGATGCCAAGCGCCCTGTGAACCGCACCGACAAACTCTCCGGAGAGGTAAAGGCTGCCGATGTCTTGGACGTTCACAACGCTCCAACTGACCTTCAAGAGAGCTAATTTTCCGCGTTAGAATAACGCTATGAATCCGCAGAAAGTCCTTCTCTACTATGGCTTCACACCCATAGCTGACCCTGTCGCGATTCAACTCTGGCAGAAAAATCTCTGCGAAGCGTTAAACCTAAAGGGCCGCATTTTGATTTCCCCAACAGGGATCAACGGCACGGTCGGTGGCGACATTGATGATCTTCGCAAGTACGTGAAGTACACAAAGAAGTATCCGGGCTTTAAGAAGATCGGCTTTAAATGGTCGCAGGGAACCGGCAATGAATTCCCAAAACTCTACGTTGCAGTTAAAAAAGAACTCGTTGCCTTCGATAACCCTGATGAAATTAAAGTTAATGAAACGGGCGTTATCGGTGGCGGTCAGCATCTTCGCCCTGAACAAGTTCACGAACTAGTTAAAGAACGTGGCGATGACGTTGTCTTCTTCGATGGCCGCAATCAATTTGAAGCCAAGATCGGCAAGTTTAAGAATGCAATCGTTCCTGATGTAGATACCTCACGTGATTTCGTACGCGAGATCGAAAGTGGAAAGTATGACCACTTAAAGGAAAAGCCAGTTGTTACATATTGCACCGGCGGAATCCGCTGCGAAATCTTGTCAGTTGTTATGAAGAACCGTGGATTTAAAGAGGTCTACCAAATTGATGGTGGCATCGTTAAATACGGCGAGAAGTTTGCAGATGATGGACTCTGGGAAGGCTCGCTCTATACCTTTGACTCACGTATGGCGATTGATTTCTCAACTAAGACCAAGGTCATCGGTGAGTGCGAGATCTGTCAGGCGCCAAGCAAGATCTTCCGTAATTGCCGAACCAAGACTTGTCACGAACTGATTCTGCTCTGCGATCCTTGCAACGATCTACCAGCAAGCTCGAAGTGCACGCACGATCAATCTAAAGTGCGCGACTCCGAGATGGTTGGCTAAGTTTTACAGAGCCTTTAGCGCGCTAACAACTTTAGTTAGCGAAGCCTTGGCATCACCAAAGAGCAACATTGTCTTTGGATCATAGAGAAGTTCGTTCTCGATCCCCGCAAAGCCTGGACGCATAGAACGCTTCAAGAAAATAACATTTGCAGCGTTAGAAACTTCCAAAATTGGCATTCCGTAAATTGGGCAACCTGGCGTTGTTTGCGCCGCAGGGTTTACAACGTCATTTGCGCCGATAACGATTGCAACATCTGTCTGACCGAAGGTTGGGTTTACTTCATCCATTTCAGCAAGTTGATCGTAAGGAACATTTGCTTCTGCAAGCAGAACGTTCATATGTCCTGGCATACGACCTGCAACTGGGTGGATTCCGTAGGCAACATCGATGCCCTTAGAGATCATCAAATCAGCGAGTTCGCGCACGGTGTGTTGTGCTTGAGCAACTGCTAAACCAAAACCAGGAACGATAACCACGCGACGTGCGTAGTTAAGAAGAATAGCTACGTCATCTGGTGAACCAGAACGCACTGGACGTTCTTCGCCGCCAGCAGAGGCATCTTGCGGCTTTGCTGTAAATGCACCGAAGAGAGTTCCAAAGAGCGAACGTCCCATTGCATCGGCCATTAATCGGGTAAGAATTGTTCCGGATGCACCAACGAGCGTTCCAGCAATAATCAGAAGAGTTGAATCAAGAACGTATCCGCTTGCTGCAACTGTTAGACCAGTAAAGGCGTTAAGTAGTGAGATAACGATCGGCACATCTGCGCCACCAACTGGAAGCACGAAGAGAACACCGAATAGCAGTGAGAGCGCAGCC